>JBEDEY010000040.1:0-29696 GCA_041175425.1 Bacteroidota bacterium
TGGACACCTGGTTTACCTCAATCACCTTTGCTCCCAAACGTGGTCCTGGTGGGATAAACAATTCCAATTTGGCTTCCTTGTCCTTGGACTCCTCTCCGATCAACTTATCGTAGGCATTCAATCGGGCCTTGCCCTTGGATTGCCTGGCCTTTGGTGACATGCGGATCCACTCCAATTCTCGCTCCAAGGTCTTCTGACGCTTGGATTCGGTTTTCTCTTCTTGCTTGAGTCTGTTTTGCTTCTGATCGAGCCAAGAAGAATAGTTCCCCTTCCAAGGAATCCCTTCGCCACGATCTAGTTCGAGGATCCATCCGGCTACATTGTCCAAGAAGTAACGGTCGTGGGTAACCGCAATGACGGTTCCCTTGTAATTCTGCAAGTGCTGCTCCAGCCAATGTACCGATTCAGCATCCAGGTGGTTGGTCGGTTCATCGAGCAAGAGCACATCTGGCTCCTGCAAAAGCAAACGACATAGTGCCACGCGTCTTTTTTCACCCCCCGAAAGGTTGGCTACATTCGCTTCGGCTGGCGGGAGACGCAAGGCATCCATGGCCTTATCGAGCATCACATCGAGCTCCCAAGCATTTACTGCATCCAATTTTTCCTGCACTTCCCCTTGGCGGGTGATCAACTTGTCCATGGCATCTGGATCGTCCATCAGCGCTGGATCCATGAATTTCTCGTTGATTTCTTCAAATTCCTTGAGCAAGGCAACCGTATCGGCTACCGCTTCCTCCACCACTTCTTTGACGGTCTTGGTGGGATCCAACTTGGGCTCTTGCTCTAGCATGCCTACGGTATAGCCTGGCGACCAAACTACTTCCCCTAAAAATTCCTTATCCAAACCTGCGATGATGCGTAGTACGGAGGACTTTCCTGAGCCATTGAGACCCAAGACCCCAATCTTGGCACCATAAAAAAAGGAGAGGTAAATATCTTTGAGTACTTTCTTTTGTGGGGGGTAGATTTTGGAAACCCCGGCCATGGAAAAGATGATTTTTTCTGCGCTCATGCCAGTAAAGGAGTTCGGTGGATAAGAAACATTTGTAAAAGGCAAAAATATACCTTTCTTAGGATAAGTGAGGGCTAATTGATTATTTTGCATAAAATTGAGTTACACCACCTATAACCTAGAGTAGTACCATGCAACATGCCTTTGGATATATCCAAGACGGAAAGGTCTTTCTAAAGGGATTTTTAGGTAGACCAGACCGAGTGATTGGTGAGGTGAAAGGAGACGAGGCATCTACGCTCCTTTATTTTGAAACTCGTTTTACCCAACTCCAAGAAAAGGTAGCTCACTTGAAGGCTGCCATCGAAGAAAATCAAAACAAGGGTTCCTTTTTGATGAAATTGATTCACCTCAAAGAATCATTGTATACCAGTGATGCCTTAGGGGATTTTACGCAGTTGATCGCCCAGCTTGAAGAGCAAGAAGCTTTTTTAAGTGAAATCATTCAGGGCAATCGCAGCAAAAACCTGGAAATCAAGCAAGGTTTGATTCAGGAAGCGCTCGCGATGCAATCCAGTACGGACTGGAAGGAAACCACCGAAAAATTCAAGGAATTAAAGTTGCGCTGGATCAAAACTGGGCCTGTTGAAAAAGAGGTTCATGAGGAAATGGAAGCGGAATTCAATCAAGCAGTTGACTTTTTCTTTGAGCAGCGCCAGCACTTTTACGATGGCCTTGCCCTACAGGCGGAGGAAAATATCAAAGTGTATGAATCCCTGTTGGAGCAAGCACGTACTGCCCACGATCTCCCAGATGCCAAAATGGCCTTTGATATCAGTAAGCGGATCCAAAAAGAATGGAAAGCTGCCGGAAAAGTTCCTGCCGAACGGCGTCAGCCCATCTGGGATGAATTTTCAAGATTAAATAATCGAATATTTTCCCGTTACAAGCGTACCCTCAATCCGGGACCAGAGATGCATCCTCGGGAAGTGCTCCGCAAAATAGAGGAGATGGTGGAAGAATTAAAAAAATTGGCCCACCAGCCTACGAGCCAGGAGATCACACTTCGCGCCAAGACCATCCAGGAAGATTGGAAAAAGCTACCGATGCGTAAACCAAAAGAGGCAAACCTGCCTGCGCGCTCCTACCAGTTTTTCATGGACATCATCTTTGAAAAGGCCTTTTTGGAGAAACTCGCACACAGCAAGTATGCTGACTTTGCGGACAAAATGCTGGAAGAACAAAACCAAATCAAATCATCCATTCTCAAGGACCTTTTGCACCGAGATCAAGGGGAATTGGAGACCATGCAAAACAATTCGGACAACTTCCGAGTAGAGACTGCAGATTTCGAAATGATGATGAAAAAAAAGCTTTCTAGCCTCAAGCGAAAGATTGATGTAAAGAACTATGTCTTGAAGCAACTTTCTCCGAGAAATTGAGTACAACCTACATATCAAAAAAATTACTATTCTTGCATTATTAACATCCGGAACACCTCCAAAAACAAAAACTATGTACTGGACACTTGAACTAGCCTCCTACCTTGAAGATGCCCCTTGGCCAGCAACCAAGGACGAATTGATCGATTATGCCATTCGCTCTGGCGCACCACTAGAAGTAGTGGAAAACCTGCAAGAGCTGGAAGACGATGGGGAACCTTATGAGACCATTGAAGAAATTTGGCCTGATTATCCTACAAAGGATGACTTTTTCTTCAACGAGGACGAATATTAAGTTGGAAGTCCCGCAGATGCGGGACTTTTTTTTTATAAACGTGAATTAAAGTCCAAGAACTTGGCGCAAACGAGTATAGCCAGACTTGCTCACGGGAATTTTTTGCCCTGACCGAAGCCGAAGGAGGTAGGATTCCTTTTCGTAAGGTTCAAGTCCCGATACCTCTTGAAGATTCACCAAAAAAGATCGATGCACTCTAGCAAATTTGTCTGGATCAAGACTCTCTTCCAGCTGCTTCATGGTCATCTTCTTCAAAAATTTTCCTTCCTGGGTGTGAATGGAAATGTAATCGTCTTCCGCCTCGAAGAAGGCTACTTCCTGGGTCTGGATGATTTTGATCTCATTTTTTACCCGAACCACGATGCGCTTATTTCGTTCTTCGGAAACGGGATAGTCCACAGCTTCAGGCAATTCTTTTGCCTTGTATTGACTTAAAAACCGTCCGATAGCCTGTGCAAATCGGGCTTCCGAAAAAGGCTTGACCAGGTAGTCCAACCCTTTGGCATCAAAGGCCTGGACCGCGTACTGGTCAAAAGCTGTCGTAAACAGGACTGCTGGTGGGGAGTCCAAGAGCTCGAGCAGCTCAAAGCCCGTAATCTTGGGCATCTGAATATCTAGGAAAATCAGCTCAGGCTGAAAAAGTTGGATCGCCTTCAAGGCTTCAAACCCATCGTGGCAAATCGCCACCACTTCAAATTGAGGATAGCTCCTCAAAAATTCGCTGACTAGACCGGTAGCCAGAGGCTCGTCATCCACAATAATGGTTTTGATCATGCGGTGAGGGGGAGTTTTAATTGGACTTGAAACAAGTTGTTTTCGGCACTTTTATACAGCAAATCCGTTCTACCAAAAATCAAAAATAGCCTGCGTTCGATCGAACTCAGTCCAAAGCCGATGCCCTCAGGACCTGAATCTTGGGGATCAAAGGGGTTTTGCACCGTGATCAGGAGGTAATTTTCTTCTTTTTTGCAGGATACCCGAATCGTGACCTCTCCCAAAGTTCCGTAAAGGCCATACTTGATGGCATTCTCCACTAGAGGCTGCACTAGCAGCGGTGGGATTTTTAGCGATTCGACTTCAGGAGCCACCTCCAGTTCCACCAACAAGCGGTGTCCAAATCGAACTCGCTCGATGTCAAAATACATGCTCAAGTACTTGAGTTCATCGGACAAACTAATCCAAGATTGGCCTTCGCTGCGAAGGGTACCTCTCAAAAAATCAGAAAGTAACAGCACCATTTCTCTGGCCCGCTGGGGACTTGCAAGCACCAGCGCATGGATGGAATTGAGGCTGTTGAATAAAAAATGAGGCTGCAGCTGCTGCCGAAGTTGGGCAAGCTCTGCGTCCTTAGAAAGCTGAAGCAGCTGTCCCTCTCGACGGCTTAGCTCCTCCTGTCCTGCCAACTTAGAGATCACTACCGCCAACACGGCTAGAAGTTGAATCACTACGCCAAGGAATGCCCAGCGGTAGAGAAGGCTTGATTCCAACAGTTTCAAGTACTCAGAATCTTCTGCAAACCACCAGTCCAGGAGATGCGAATGCCCCCATACCAACCCCCCACTGAGGAAGAGTGGAAAAATAACGAGAAGAAACCCGTTTTTTCGATTGGGCGTGTAATGCCGAAATACCCGATCCAAAAGAAGAACCCCTCCCAAAAAAAATAGAGCGAAAAAGAAAGCGTCCACGAGCGCTGGCTCTTCTCCCATTCCTTGTTGGAGTAGTAAAAAATAAGCTCCCAGAAACCAGATGCATCCGATTCCTGGGAGTATCCATTTCCCAAAGCTTGAACTTGAAAAAGCGTTTAAATACAAGGGCTGGGGTAGGTTTTAGAATGATTTAAAAGGACTTGATTTCCAATCCACTGAACAATAGGGTGCCTTTAAGTATCAAGACTTTGTTGGTGTCTACTCCTCCTTCTCGAAACATGCGCTTGTCTTCGAGCCCGGCGGCAACGTTAGATACTTCAGTGCGTACATCCCAGTGAGGCGGTATGATCAACTTGACTCCACCAAATCCTACCTCAAGGTCTAAGGTGACAACCCCAGTAAAATCCACCTGCGTCAGGTCTAGGTCTAGTCCTCCAAAAATCACGGTAGCCTTTCCCCCTTGAAAATTTTTAGTCATCATTTTTCGATTCACTCCACTGAAGATAACGCTCTCGTTGATTCGATCCACAAAGGCGGTTCCAGTCGCTCGTACAAACCCAGATTCTGGAGCCTTGGTCGACTCTTCCTTCGAGGCGTTTGTATCCTCTACTACTTCGGCTGACTCGATATTCTCCGAATTTTTAGCTTCTGATTTGTTTTTTCGAGAGCCTTCCCAATTTTTTCGAGCCTCATCAATGACTTTAGATTCTCGCTTTTTATGGAGAATCAAGTAGATGCCCAATGCGATCAAACCAACTGGCCAAATGAATTGGTCAAGTCCTAGATCTAGGTCAAACTCTCTTTTCAATAAAAAGTAGACTCCAATAAAGAGCACCACCGATCCAAAAAAACTCTTGAACTGCTGACTGATGAGCGTGTAGGTACCTACAGCAATCAAAATCATTGGCCAGGTCAGTACCCAATCTGGAATATAGAGTCCAAATTTTCTAAAGAGAAGGACCAAGCCGATTCCGAGAATGATTACGCCAAAGGCAATACTGCCGTCGTTTCGTGGTTTAGTGTAGTTGTTCATGTGTATTAAATTTAGCTAAACAAATCTAGGATTCAAGACCAAAGGGGCATTCAGGGAATAGGTGAAGTCATTCAAAAAATCGGTAAAGCACCCGAACGCGTCGGTAAAGGATCTCCCCTTTTCAACTCAGCGAGAGGCCATTAAAAATTCGGCAAAGGCGAGGTCTTCCGGGGTGGTCAACTTGATGTTCTCGGAATTGCCCTCAATGAGCGTAACCGCCCATCCCTGGTGCTCGTAGACTGTCGCGTCATCCGTAAAAATACCCAACTCCTCCACCGAAAATGCTTGCATCAGTTGCTCCAATTGAAAAGTTTGAGGGGTCTGCACCAATCGAAAGTTGGCTCGTTCTTGAAAGGTACTTTCTCCACCTGCATCCACCTTTCGAAGGGAATCTTTTAAAGAAACTACAGGGATGGCACTCCCTGATTTTGCTGCTTGATCAAAGCTGGATTGAATTACTTGTTCCGTCACAAATGGCCTTACCCCATCGTGGATTGCAACCAAGCCCTCGGTGAATGGAAGTGCCGTCAATCCATTTTTTACGGATTGAAATCGACTTTCTCCACCTGAAACCAATTCATGGGGTAGTACAAAATTATGGAGATCACACAAAGTCCTCCAGTAATCAAAGTCATCCTTTGGTAGCACTAGGATCAGGTGGAGGTTTGGATCGGCGCTAAAAAATTTTTCCAGCGTATGCATCAAGACGGGCTTTCCTGCTAAAGGGAGGTATTGCTTGGGTAGGGAAGTTCCCATCCGCATCCCTTTGCCACCGGCGACGAGTATTGCTGCTTTGTTCATGCGCATTGAATTCTTACAAAATTAAAGTCATCCCCGAGACGCCCGCTATTATTTAAGAAATTTGTTTGCTCTGCAATCGAAAACTAGGGCAAAAAAAAGTCCCGCAGGAGCGGGACTGATTTGATTTACAAGATTAGCATCGCGTCTCCATAGGAGAAGAACCGATACTTTTCTTTGATGGCTTCCTTGTAGGCCTTCATCATCAACGGATAACCGCCAAATGCAGAGGCAGTCATGAGTAGCGTAGATTCTGGTAGGTGAAAATTGGTGAGCAAGGCATTGGCGATTTTAAAATCGTAGGGAGGGATGATGAATTTATCCGTCCATCCACTGCTCTCCTTGAGTCTACCGCCTGCAGTTACAGAGGATTCAACTGTCTTGAGCGCAGTAGTTCCGACTGCCACAACACGCTTTTTCTGATCCAAAGATTCATTGACCAATTTGACGGTTCGCTCCGTAATGAAATAATTCTCTGAATCCATTTTATGTTTGGTCAGATCTTCCACATCGACTTGGCGGAAAGTACCTAGACCCACATGAAGCGTGATGGGTGCAATTTCAACTCCTTTCAATTCCAAACGCTTGAGCAACTGTGGGGTAAAATGCAATCCAGCAGTAGGAGCTGCTACTGCGCCCACATTCTTTGCAAAAACGGTCTGGTAGCGTTCTCTATCTTCAGGTTCGATGGGACGCTCGATAATTTCTTTCAATAGTGGCGTCTCACCTAAGGTGTCAATCGTTTTGTGAAATTCTTCGTCGGTGCCGTCAAACAAAAAGCGGATGGTTCTACCTCTTGAAGTCGTATTGTCAATGACTTCTGCAACCAGGTCACTGTCTCCAAAATAAAGCTTGTTGCCTACTCTGATTTTTCGAGCAGGATCCACCAACACATCCCAAAGTTTGAATTCAGGATTCAATTCTCTCAACAAGAAAACTTCAATTTTCGCACCCGTTTTTTCCTTGTTTCCGTATAGACGAGCAGGAAAGACTTTGGTGTCGTTGGTTACAAATACATCCCCTTCACTAAAGTAATCTAGAATATCTTTGAAGGTACGGTGCTCGATTTCTCCAGTTTTCCGATGAACAACCATCAATCTGGACTCATCACGATTTTCTGTGGGATAGAGCGCGATCAGTTTTTTGGGAACTTCAAATTTGAAATCAGATAATTTCATAGGGGATAGTAAGGAGTATTTGACTTATTCGAAACTCGAAAGGAGATTACTTTTAAAAAATGCAAAGATAATAACAATAATGCCCAATTTCAGCTAACTTAACAAATTGTTTTAACCAACTAGTTATTCTATGCTCTTTTTAAAGCTTTCTTGGGAAAGTTTTAGGTTTGCCATTACGGCCTTAAAATCCAACCTCACCCGAACCATTCTTTCCCTTCTGGGGGTCACCATCGGTATTTTTGCCATCATTGCTGTGTTTACTTTGGTGGATTCATTGGAGGGTAAAATCAAGTCATCCTTTGCCTTTTTGGGGACCAATGTCATGCGGGTAGACCGATTTCCATTCGCCAATGGACCGCAAGACTACCCTTGGTGGAAGTATTTCCAACGGCCTCCAGGTACCTACGCAGAATACAAATTTTTGGAGGAGCGATTAAAAAATGCAGATGGAGTCACCATTTCAGCCTCCTCTTCAGCCACCATCCAAGCAGGAAGCAATTCGTACCAAGGCACTTCCCTTTCTGGGGTGGCCTATACCTATCAGGATGTGTTTGAAGTGGCTTTGGAAGAAGGACGCTACTTTTCTGAAGCAGAGATCAATGCTTCTCGAAACCTGATTATTGTCGGAAAAAAAATCGCGAATACCTTGTTTCCCAATCAGCCTGCCCTGGGCAAGGAAGTCAAAATCAAAGGAATGAAATTTACCATCATTGGTATTTTTGAAGAAGAGGGAGAAGGATTTTTGGAGCTCCCGTCCAAAGATGAAGCCTGCTTGGTGCCTTTTGGGGCATTCAGTAAAATGTACTACACCGGCCGGGATGGGCTAGAGCCCACTATCGCTGCCAAGGGCAGGGATACCGATGTGGGATTGGTGGCTTTGGAAAACGAGATGGCTGGGCTACTTCGTGCCAAGCGGGGCTTGAAGCCTACGCAAGAAAATAACTTTGCGCTCAACAAAACTGAATTTATCCAAAATGCCATCGGGTCCATTTTTGATGTAATCTCCGTAGCTGGCTGGGTGATTGGAGGATTCTCTATTTTGGTTGGGGGATTCGGAATTGCCAACATCATGTTTGTATCTGTACGAGAGCGAACCAACATCATCGGTATCCAAAAATCCTTGGGTGCCAGAAATTACTTCATCCTATTCCAGTTTCTCTTTGAGGCAGTTTGCTTGAGCTTGATTGGTGGAGGTTCAGGAATCCTACTCGTATACCTACTGAGCTTTATTCCTTTGGGGAGCCTTGACCTGGTTTTGTCCTTCAATAACATTATCCTTGGACTGGGCGTATCCTCTGCGATTGGAGTTGTAGCCGGTATTGTGCCCGCCACGCTTGCCGCTAGAATGGATCCGGTGGAAGCCATTCGAACCAATTAATAAACAACAAAAAAAGGCCCCGCATGTTGATGTGCGGGGCCTTTTTTGTTACTTATCGGTACTACTTCAATCTTCCAAAGAAACCGTCGGTTCAGTCGGAAGCAATCCCGATGCTCCTTTGATCTTTCCTTCCAACTCATCGAGTAATTCAGGATTGTCCAGAAGTAGATTTTTTACTGCATCCCGGCCTTGACCTAGTTTTTCACCATTGTAGGAGAACCAAGAGCCAGCCTTTTTGATGATCTCTAGCTCTACACCCAGGTCAATCACTTCACCGACCTTAGAAATGCCTTGACCATACATGATGTCAAATTCCACCACTTTAAAAGGAGGAGCCACCTTGTTTTTAACCACCTTTACGCGGGTTCTATTGCCCAATACGTTATCTGCTCCTTCTTTGATCTGTCCTACGCGACGGATGTCCAAGCGCACGGAAGCATAGAATTTCAAGGCATTTCCACCTGTGGTCGTTTCAGGGCTACCAAACATCACTCCGATCTTGTCCCGAAGCTGGTTGATGAAAATACAAGCACAGCCTGTCTTATGGATTGCTCCGGTGAGCTTGCGAAGCGCCTGGGACATCAAACGTGCCTGCAAGCCCATCTTGCTCTCGCCCATCTCCCCTTCCAATTCCCCTTTGGGAACCAAAGCGGCTACTGAGTCAATGACGATAATGTCAATTGCTCCTGAACGGATCAAGTGCTCTGCAATCTCTAGCGCTTGCTCCCCGTTGTCTGGCTGGGAAATCAGTAGGTTTTCAGTGTCGATGCCGAGCTTTTCTGCGTAATTCTTATCGAATGCGTGTTCTGCATCAATAAATGCTGCCATGCCTCCTGCCTTTTGAGCTTCAGCAATGCAATGCATGGTCAACGTAGTCTTTCCGGAAGATTCTGGGCCGTAGATTTCAATGACTCTGCCTCTAGGAATACCTCCAATACCCAAGGCCATATCCAAACCTAGGGACCCCGTGGAAATAGCGGGAATATCCAATACTTTTTCGTCGCTAAGCTTCATGACAGCACCCTTGCCGTATGTTTTTTCAAGCTTGTCAATGGTGAGCTGTAATGCTTTGAGTTTTTCTGCGTTGTTCGTACTCATGTTGAGTTTGTGTATAGGTTAAAATGTCCAAGTTACCAATTTGCTGCATAACTAACAAGGTAACGTACTACCTTGTTTTCGCTGTGCAAATTTGTACTTTTAAGCTTTATAACAGCTGATTTGGAAAAATTTATCGTATAATTCTTCAGTTTTTGTCACAAATTGTCAGTTATCCAATGAGGCGCTATTTTCAAATCCTGCTACTCGCCTGCTTTCCTCTTGTCAGTTGCTGGGCACAATCTCCTGCAAAGAATATCCCCTTCACCTACGGGGAAGAATTACTTTTTGATGTAACCTACGGCTGGGTGGATCTTGCTGAGGCCAAATTGCAGGTTGGAAAAAAACCAGTTATTGAAAATGGGCAGTCCCATTTTAAAATTGATGCCTTTGGAAATACCATAGGTGCTGCCACTCTTTTTGGAAAGGTGAATGACAACTGGGGAACCCATCTGAATACCCAGAGTCTTTTGCCCCGTCTCTCCTACCGATACATTCAAGAGGGTCGTTACCGAAGAAACGAGAAGATTTATTTTGACCAAATCAACAAAAAAGCCACCCTAGAGCTTTATGATCGTGAAAACAAAAAAATCAAAGAGGTAAAGGTGTTTTCGCTTCCAGGCACGGTACAAGATCTAGTCAGTGGGTTTTATTATTTGCGCACCTTGGACCTCTCGAACATGCGTAAGGGACAAGAAATTTTGCTTCGCGGTTTTTTTGATAAAGAAATATATAACCTAAAATTAATATACGAGGGAACTGAAACGCTGGAGACCGGTCTAGGGATCAAGGAAACCTATCTCTTTTCTCCACAGATCCCCAAGAATAGCCTATTTAGAGGGGAGTACCCTGTAAAAGTCTGGATCACCAAGGACGCAAATAAAATTCCAGTAAAGATTAAGGCCAACCTATTTATTGGCGCATTAAATATCGACATCCGAAGTGCTCGTGGATTGAAAAATTAGATTGCGAATTTGATTAACACTAACTTAACAAGGCACTAGAAAAAGCCCCATTTTTAAGGGGGTTTTGGCTAGGTCTAGGAAAGGTTACTTTAACATTTGGTTTGAAGCTGTAGATATTCATTAATTTTCAGAAAACATTTCGGAATTCTTCCCATGGCAGACAAACAAAAAATCAAGGTATTGGTCGTCGACGACGAACCAAACATCGTCGAAATTTTAAAGTACAACCTGCAAAAAGAGGGGTATGAAGTTGCTACAGCAGAAGACGGACACAAGGCGGTAAAAACTGCAATTAAGTTTCAACCCGATGTCATTCTACTAGACATCATGATGCCCAATCAAGACGGGGTAGAAACCTGCCTACAAATCCGACAAATTCCAGAGCTCAAGCATGCCTTTATCATCTTCTTAACTGCCCGCTTGGAAGAGTACTCGGAAGTTGCAGCCTTTGATGTAGGTGCAGACGATTACATTACTAAGCCCATCAAACCACGCGCGTTGATGAGCCGAATCGCAGCGCTTTTCCGCAGAGATTCCAAAAAAGAACAAGAAAAAGGTCAGATAAAAATACGAGATTTGAACATCGACCGCAGCAGCTACACGATTGATAAAGCGGGAAAAACGATTACGCTACCCAAAAAAGAATTTGAGCTCTTGTACTTCCTAGCCAACAATCCCAACGTAGTCTACAGCCGTGACGAGCTATTGCATAACATCTGGGGGTCTGATGTATTTGTTTTGGCTCGAACCGTGGATGTGCACATCCGAAAAGTGCGTGAAAAAATCGGTGAAGATTACATCACTACGGTCAAAGGAGTAGGCTATAAATTTGAACTAGGCTAAGATGCCAACAGGATCTCGGGGCTTATCTTTATTTTTAGCAATTGCCATTTCTGGATTGGTATCGGCATTTTTGTTCCTAATCCCATCCACCTCCACCACGGTTCTTTGGGCTGCTGCCCTTCTTTCCTTTTCGATCTCCTACCTGTTGATCAGTGTGACGATGGAGTTTTTGGTGTTCCGCGAAATTGGCAACATTTACAACCTCCTCGAAAAAATTCAAAAAAAGGACTTCACTGAAATTCAAGACAAATCTTTTCGGTCGACCCTGTCCCCTCTAAAAAAAATAAACGCTGTCATCAACTCCTATGCGCTTGCTCGGCAGCGGGAAATTGACACGTTGCAGAAAAATGCTGAATTCAGACGCGAATTCATCGCCGACATTTCCCATGAGCTAAAAACCCCAATTTTTGCAACGCAAGGGTACATTCACACCCTCCTAGATGGCGCCATTGACGACAAACAGGTGCGGATGAAGTTTTTGAAAAAAGCAGGCAAGAGCCTAGACTCCTTGGACCACTTGGTGCAAGACTTGCTTACTTTGAACCAGATGGAAAGTGGGGTCATCAAATTTACCTTTACCGAATTTGACCTGAAGGAATTAGTTCAAGAGGTCATTGAAGAGTTGGAGCACAAAGCGGGCAAAAGGGATGTCCACATCACCTTAGAAGCGGATACTGAAAAATTCTACCCTACGGTGGCAGATCGACAAAAAATCTACCGCGTCTGTCAAAATCTTATCTTCAATGCTGTAAAATACAACCACGATAAAGGCGAAGTGCAGGTCTGCCTTAAAACCAGCAAAAATCAAATTCAAGTCGAGGTCAAAGACGATGGCCCAGGAATTCCTCCCGAAGATTTGAAACGAATTTTTGAGCGATTCTACCGTGTTGAAAAAAGTAGATCGAAGGGCAAAGGTGGTACAGGATTGGGATTGGCTATTGTCAAACACATCTTAGAGGGCCACAAAAGCAAGATCTCGGTGAGTTCCACACTGGGCAAAGGCTCCATTTTCAGTTTTGACCTTCCCCTAGAAAAAGAAAAAAAGAAGGTCGAACTCAGTGAGGTCAATTAAGTAGTCCTACTTAATAAAGTGTTTTAGGCACGAATTTCATCTTCCAAAAGCTCGAGATCGCTTTCATTTTAGAAGTAATTCCTGCAATACTTTTTGGACCGAATAGGAATGGCTAGTTTTGTGACCGCAAACTGGGCAACCTCCTCCATGAAAAAAATAAAGTTTGAAGACCTTATCCTATTCGAAAATTCGGATTTCTTGGTCATCAACAAACCACCCTACCTTTCGAGTTTGGACGACCGACACGAGGCTCAGAATATCTTAGACTTAGCCAAAACGTACTGGGAAGATGCGCAGCTGTGTCACCGCTTGGATAAGGAAACCTCCGGCTGCCTGGTTATCGCCAAACATCCAGAGGCCTACCGGCATTTGGCGATGCAATTTGAAAACAGACAGGTCGAAAAAATTTACCATGCCGTAGTGGAAGGGATCCAGGACTTTCAGTCCTTACTTGTGGACCGAAACTTGGCTGCCAACAACAAGGGAATCGCCAAGGTGAGCAAGGAGGGCAAGCCCGCACAAACGCTGGTAACTACATTGAGAACCTATTTTGCCCATACACTATTGGCTTGCAGTCCCATCACTGGGCGACTACACCAAATCCGTGTGCACCTAGCCTATTTGAAAGCTCCTATTTGTGGGGACACCTTGTATGGAGGGAAACCCTTGTATCTTTCGGCATTGAAGCGGCGGTTCAACTTAAAAAAAGAAACAGAGGAGCTTCCCATCATGCAGCGGGTATCTTTACATGCCTTTAGCATCGAGTTTTTAGGTCTAAATGGTAAAAAAATCGCGATTGAAGCCCCTTATCCTAAAGATTTTCAAGTGTTGTTGCAGCAGCTTGAAAAGAACAGGTAGCGTATACAAGGCCACCCAATTGGGAGATTGAGCAAAAAAAAATTAGCTAAACCAATGAAAATTAGGGTTTAGGATTGCAAATAGTTTGCATAGAAAAATAAATGCTCCTATCTTTGTGTCCCTTTTTGGGGTCGATAATTAATTAATAAGCTAAAAATTAAACAGTTACAAAGTGGATACTCTGAGCTATAAGACCATCTCAGCCAACAGCTCCACCGTAGAAAAGCAATGGGTGATCGTGGATGCCCAATCTGCAATTCTAGGACGCTTGGCTAGTGATGTTGCGAAAATCTTGAGAGGAAAGACGAAGCCTAGCTTCACTCCTAACGTTGATTGTGGTGACAATGTCATCGTAATCAATGCAGACAAGGTTCGATTGACGGGTGACAAGTGGGACGCAAAAGTATATGTGCGTCATACCGGTTTCCCAGGTGGACAGCGAATCTCTACTCCTCGATTGTTGAAGGCAAAATCTTCAACCATCTTGATAGAGAAAGCTGTAAAAGGCATGTTGCCTAAAAACAGATTAGGAAGTAAGTTGTACGGCAACTTGTATGTGTATGAAGGATCTGAGCATCCTCATGCAGCACAGCAGCCAAAAGCCATCACCCTTTAATTGCTGACGCATGGACACAATCAATACCATCGGTAGAAGAAAGACTTCGGTAGCCCGAATTTACATGACGCCAGGTAACGGTAAGATCACCGTTAACAACAAATCAATTGAGGTTTATTTCCCATTTGAGCTACACCAAATTGTAGTAAAGCAGCCTTTGACGCTAGTAGGCGTAGAAGGTTCCTATGACCTACAAATCAATGTAGACGGTGGTGGAATCAAAGGACAGGCGGAAGCCGCTCGTATGGCCATCTCTAGAGCACTTTGCGAAGCAGATGAGACGCACAGACCTCCATTGAAGAAAGAAGGTTTCCTTACTCGTGACCCTAGAATGGTTGAACGTAAGAAGCCAGGACGTAGAAAAGCAAGAAGAAGATTCCAGTTCTCTAAGCGTTAATCGGAACATTCTTCACACCATAGAAAACAATTTCATTCATGTCAAAAATAGAATACAAAGACTTACTGGATGCTGGTGTTCACTTCGGACACTTGACGAGAAAGTGGGATCCAAGAATGTCTCCATATATCTTTATGGAGAAGAACGGTATCCATATTATCGACCTCAACAAAACGCTTGCTTGCCTCGAAGAAGCATCCAACGCAATCAAGCAAATTGTACGTTCCGGCAAAAAAATCATGTTTGTCGCTACGAAAAAACAAGCCAAAGACCTTGTTGCTGCTGAAGCACAGCGTCTCAACATGCCTTACGTAACCGAAAGATGGCTAGGTGGAATGTTGACCAACTTCGCTACCATCCGTAAATCTCTAAAGAAGATGTCTTCCCTAGAGAAATTGATGAAGGAAGATGGATACAAAAACTTGGCTAAGAAAGAGCGTTTGATGGTTAGCCGTCAAAAGGAAAAAATGGAAACGATCTTGGGCGGTATCGCTGACCTAAGCAGACTTCCAGCTGCTCTTTTCGTAGTAGATATCAAGAGAGAACACATTGCGATCGCTGAAGCGCAAAAATTGGGAATCCCTGTTTTTGCTTTGGTAGATACCAACTCCAATCCAAACGAGGTGGAATTCCCAATCCCAGCAAACGATGACGCATTCAAGTCTGTATCTCTTCTCGTAAAAGCATTTGGAGCAGCCATCGAAGAAGGCCTATCTGAGCGCAAGAGAGATAAGGACGATGCCAAAATTTCTGAAGAGGAAGAGGCAAAAAGAGCCGTGGACGCCGAAACAAAGGAATAATCCACTCATGCATTGCATCTAAAAAAATTGAACATCTGGCGTAAGTCGATGTTCAATTTTTTGTTTTAATTCGGCGCTTGCGCCAATTCTAAAGTACAACAGACCCTTTGGATAGGGTCCGATTTATACGAACTATCTAAACGAAACATCCCATGGCAATTACTGCACAAGACGTAAACAAACTGAGACAAATGACCGGCGCAGGCATGATGGACTGCAAAAAAGCACTTACCGAAGCCGATGGCGACTTCGAAAATGCAGTGGACATCCTCAGAAAAAAAGGTCAAAAAGTATCTGCTTCTAGAGCTGACCGCGAAACTAAAGAAGGCGTAGTCGTAACTCGCTTGACCAACGGCAATGCAAAAGGCATCTTGCTTTCCCTAACTTGCGAAACTGACTTCGTAGCTAAAAACGAAGGATTTGGATCTTTTGCCAACTCCCTAATTGATTTGGCAGTAAGCAATAGCGCAACTACTGCTGCTGAAGTACTTGCCCTATCCATGGAAGGCAACACCGTAGCAGAAAAAATCATTGAAATGACTGGTAAAATCGGTGAGAAAATTGAAATCTCTCACTACGAAGTAGTCAATGCAGATCAGGTCGTATCTTATGTACACTCCAATGGTAAATTGGGCGTATTGGTAGGATTGGTTAACACTTCTGGTGCCAATGTTGAAGAAGCTGGTAAGGATGTAGCAATGCAGATTGCTGCCATGAACCCAGTAGCAGTGGACAAAGACGGTGTGGATGCAACTACCATCGAACGTGAAATCGAAATCGGTAAAGAGCAAGCGAGAGCTGAAGGAAAGCCTGAAGAAATGTTGGAGAAAATTGCTCTTGGCAAGCTTCAGAAATTCTACAAGGAAAGCACTTTGCTTAGCCAGCAGTTTGTAAAGGACAACTCTAAGTCTATCGCTCAATACCTTGATGGTGTAAGCAAAGGATTGACTGTCAATACATTCAAGAGAATTTCTATCGGATAATTTCCGAATAAACCTCTTGCAAAACGAAAAGGGCTGGTAAATACCAGCCCTTTTTTTTGCCTTCAACAACTCTTTTACAACCTCACCATTCCCCCTTTCTAAAGAAAAAAGAATCGAATACCTTTGGTAGATGCGATGGATATTCCTTTTCCTTTTACTGATTGGATTGCAGGCAAGATGCTTGGCCCAAACCTACCTTACCCCAGCTGCCGATACCGAACGAATCAAACAGGCCTGCTCCCTTCTAAAAACCTACGCTCCTGATATCTACGAGTCCATCGTGCAGCATGCCACCATGCAGCTCCATGTAAGAAACGATGGGGAAATTTTTGCAAGCACCAATCGGCTTGAGGGCAATGACCCTCAAATTCTTTGGATTTTGCTAGGCCCAGGATCTGTAAGAGAACGAAGTATAAATCGTCTAGCAGGAACGATTTTTCACGAATCCTTACATCTCCTACTTGTACAAGAACGAATCAGAAATGGGATCACAGGTTTTTTTAAGGAACTACCTGAGGCCCAACAAAAAGACGAGGAACTTCGAGTCTACCAATTGGAAATTGAGTTGCTCACCAAAATGGGCACCTCAAAGAAAGAGATTGACGAATTGAAGAGTTGGATGGATGCCTACAAGGATCCTTCCTAACCGGTTAGTTACCGATTCATCAACGACTCAATCTCCTCGGCTTCTATAGGAATATTGCGCATCAAATCCAGGTATCCATTCTCCTGCACCACAATGTCGTTTTCTAGACGAACTGCAAAGCCTTCCTCTGGAATGTAAATTCCTGGCTCCACCGTAAAGACCATTCCAACCGAAATTGGAAAATGCATCGTCCCCACATCGTGTACATCCAAGCCCAAGTGATGTGAGGTGCCATGCATGAAATACTTTTTGTAAGCAGGCCAAGCAGGATCCTGATTTTTGATATCTGTTTGGTCGATCAATCCCAAGCCCACTAGCTCCCCTTGCATCACTAACCCTACCTCTCGGTGGTACTCCTGAATCGTCACTCCTGGGCGCAACATGCTTGCCGCAGTACGCTCCACCCGGAGCACTGCATCATAGACTTGGCGCTGCCGCTTCGTGAACCTGCCGTTTACGGGAATGGTCCGCGTCATGTCCGCATTGTAGTTGCCATACTCCGCCCCTACATCGAGCAAAAGGAGCTCACCATCTAGGCAGGCCTTGTTGTTTTCAATGTAGTGCAAGACACAGGCCGACGGTCCTGAAGCAATAATGGGCTCGTAAGCAAAGCCCTTGCTGCGGTTGCGGATAAATTCGTGAATAAATTCTGCTTCAATTTCATACTCAGTCACTCCAGGCTTCACCATGCCAAGCACACGACGAAATCCCTTCTCTGTGATGTCGCAAGCTACCTGCAACTGCTGGATTTCCTCCAGCTCCTTCACTCCACGGAGCTCATGCATAATTGGTGCTGCCCGCTCCACAAGGTGAAGGGGGTACTTTTCCTTGCAGGTCTTGATAAAGCGCGCATCCCGAGTTTCCACCACTACCCCTGCACGCAGGTGTTCGTTGGAGTTCAAATAAATGCGCTCAGCTAAGTTGACTACCGAGTTAAAGATTGTGTCAAAAGAAGAAAGCCACTGTATGTTTTCAATTCCAGAGGCAGCAAAGGCCTCCTCCTTGGTGTACTTATGTCCTTCCCATACCGCAATGTGATCGTTCGTTTCTCGGAGAAATAACACTTCCCTCCAAGTAGGATTGGGACAATCGGGAGCCAAGAGCAAAATGGTCTCTTCCTGATCGATACCACAGAGGTAAAACAAGTCGTTATTTTGCCTAAACTTCATCGTGCCATCGGCATTCGTTGGCAAAATATCGTTCGCATTAAAGATTGCTACGCCGTTTTTCGCCATTTTTGTAGCAAACTTGGCTCGATTGCGTTGGTACATTTCTTTGGGTAAGGGAGTATATTTCATTGCAGACAAATTATATTGCCAAGATAGTAAAATAGGGCGTTTCCTAGAATGAAAATTCTTCGAACTACCACCAATGAACGAGTGCCTTTTTAAAAACACGGAACCACAGCGTATGCAGTTGACTTGTAAAGAGCTTCCCAATGGGATTCGGATTGTCCATCAGGAGATTCCGCATACCCGATTGGTGCACTGTGGATTTATCCTCAACATTGGCAGTAGAGACGAGGACCAGGAGCAGGAAGGTCTGGCGCATTTTTGGGAACACATGGCCTTCAAAGGCACCCAAAAACGAAAAACCTTTCACATCCTCAACCGGCTCGAATCCTTGGGGGGGGAGCTAAATGCCTACACCACCAAGGAAAAAGTCTGCTTCTATGCCTCCGTACTCAAGGACCACTTCGACAAAGCAGCGGAATTGCTTTACGACATCACCTTCCATTCCACCTTTCCGGAAAAGCAAATTGAACGGGAACGACAAGTGATACTCGAAGAAATGGCCATGTACCGAGATTCCCCGGACGATGCCATCCAAGATGAGTTGGATGCACTTGTCTTTGAGCACCATGCCTTGGGGAGAAATATTTTGGGAACCGAAGAAACGGTCTCCAACTTTCACCACCAAGATTTTATTGAATTCATTTCTTCACGACTGGACACCTCGCAGCTGGTGTTTTCGGTAGTGGGCAACATTTCCTTTGAAAAGGTGCTCCGCCAAATCGAGGGCCCGCTTCGGGAAATCCCTACCAAAAGAACCCTTTACATCCGCAGTGGATTTCAGACCTACCAACCCAAGCACAAAACCCTAACGCGTGAGGTCACACAATCCTTGTGTGCCATCGGTAGACCTGCCTATTCCTTGCATGACTCCAAACGCTACAAACTCTTTTTGCTCAACAATATCCTTGGTGGTCCAAGCATGAATAGCCGGCTCAACCTCTCCCTTCGAGAAAATTACGGCTATGTCTACAGCGTGGAATCCACCTATCAACCCTTCTCCGATACCGGATTTTTTGGAATCTATTTTGGAACGGAGGAGAAAACACTGAAGAAAAGCCTTGCAATTGTGCATCGCGAACTGGAAAAGCTTCGCGCCAAGCCTCTTGGAAGCCTTCAACTGCATACCGCAAAAGTCCAGGCGATTGGTCAGATGGCCATGTCTGAAGAAAACTACGCAGGCTTGATGCTCGTCTACGGCAAAAGCCTACTAGACCATGGAAAAATAGACCCTTTGGATTTAATTTTTGAACAAATTCGTTCCACTACCGCTGCCGAACTCCAGGATATTGCTCAGGAGATTTTCCAAGCCGACCAACTGACGCAGCTCATCTATACCCCCGCTTGACATGGAGTTTATCTCACCCGAACTGCTCGCCTATTGCGAGGCCCATACCCAAGCAGAAGATCCGCTGCTGCTCAAGATTACCCGCGAGACGCAGGCCAAGGTCCTACTTCCTCGCATGCTCTCCGGGCACCTGCAAGGCAAAACCTTGGAGTTTTTTGCTAAAATGCTACAACCAACCGCTATCCTAGAGATCGGCACCTTTACGGGTTACTCTGCCATTTGCCTTGCACGTGGCCTTGCGCCAGGAGGAAAACTCTTGACCTTGGATATCAATGATGAGTTGGAAACGATGGTCCGAGGTTTTTTTGAAGAAAGTGGTCTTGCCTCGCAAATCGATTACCGACTTGGAAATGCTCGGGAGCTACTACCCTACATTCCTGGGCCCTTTGACCTGATTTTTATCGATGCGGATAAGTTTTATTACAGCGCCTATTACGAGTTGGTCATCGACAAACTACGTCCTGGAGGGATTCTACTGGCAGACAATGTGCTCTGGTCGGGAAAAATCCTAGTCGAAGAAGGCCAAAAAATAGACAAGGATACCCAAGCCTTGTTGGATTTTAACCGGCAACTTGCCCAAGATCCGCGGGTTGAAACGCTCCTTTTGCCCATTCGAGATGGAATATTAATGGCTCGAAAGCGATAAGCTATAAAAAAGGGTCTCATTTTTGCTAGGTTTTGGGCAGCGCCAAACTCTTCTCATTTTAATGAAAGCCCAACTTCGTTTTCAACTTTTATTTTTTATCCTTTTTTCAGGAACAACCCTTCTTCAGGCACAAATTCCCCAGGTTCCCTTGGAGATGGAATTTGCGGATTTAACCTTGAAAATCCACCCACAAGCCCAGCGGGAAATTCAACTGGATGTCGATGCACTCTACCGCAATGCTGCCTATTTTAAGGTGAAATCGGAACGCGTCAACCTCTACCTTCCCCTCGTAGAACGAGAACTCCGCAATCAAAATATCCCTGACGAAATCAAGTATCTAGTGATCCAAGAAAGTGGCTTGGTTCCGGATGCCGTATCTACCTCCAACGCGGTAGGCTTCTGGCAGTTTAAACAAGGAACAGCCGAAGAAGTAGGTCTTCGCGTAGATGGACAAGTGGACGAGCGGAAAAGCATTGTCGCCTCCTCGCGTGGTGCCGCCATGTACCTCAAAAAACACCAAGGAGTCCTCAACAATTGGATGACAGCACTGGTCTCCTACCAAATGGGTTTGGGTGGGGCAAAAGCCTATTTTGGCAACCAATATGCAGGTCAAAAAGTCGTGAACATTGACCGCAACACCCACTGGTACTTTAAGAAGTATTTGGCACATAAAATTGCCTACCAGCCTTCCACTGCTTATTTAACTTCCAGTTCTGCGCGCCTTTCTGAGGTGCAAATTCAAGGTCCCACCACCTTTGCATCCCTCGCAAAGCAGTTTGGGGTATCTGAAACCCATTTGATCGAATACAACAAATGGGCGGTAAACGGCAAAGTACCCGCGGGGTCCTTTACCCTTTTCTTTGTGAAAGGAACTGGCCTTCCTGAAGGCCCTGTTGCCAATCAAAATCCCGTAGCTACTACACAAGCAGCACCTACCAAAACTACAGCAGCTTCCAAGCCGGCCAACGCCTTTCCAAAAATCACAGGAAACACCACCAAAGCCACTCAGCGCAAGCAAATTCTCGTAAATAACTTGGAAGGGGTACAAGCCGCAGCCTCTGCATCAACTACAGAGTTTTCGGAAGAAATTGGAATCCGAGAAAAACGATTCATCAAATTAAATGACCTACCTGAAACCGAGCAGATCGAAGCCGGTGCGTATTACTACACGCAACGCAAGCTTTCAAGTGCGGAAGTAGCTGCTACCCATGTGGTAGAAGCTGGAGAAACCCTCTGGTCAATTTCGCAGAAATATGGCATCCGCTTGGCCGCGTTAAAATCTAAAAACAGGATTAGAAAAGATGCGGATCTTCGCCCAGGCATGGTACTCAACTTGAAAGAAACTCGCCAAAGAGGAACCGAAATTCCGATGTATTCGGAACCCGAACCAGTCACTACTAGCACTACCCAACCTGCTACACCAGCAAAAGTAGAACAGGCTCCCGCACAAAAAGTGGAAACGCAAACTTCTTCCTACTCCTTACACACGGTTAGTGCGGGCGAAACCCTGTTTTCCATCTCCAAAAGATATGGGATGTCTGTTGAAGAACTCAAACAACTCAACAGCATTGGTAGTCAAAATTTGATCACGGTAGGGCAAAAATTACGTATTTTGAACCGTTGATCTGATCACCCTCACCCCAATTCCATGCGGTATTGCTTTTTCCTAATCGGCCTGCTCATGCTTAGCAGTACTCCCTTTGCGAAAGCTCAGGACAGGAAAATCATACCCGATACCGTGATCATCGATCGGGATACCTTGGTGATGTTGGGCGATTCGCTGCTGATTCAGGAACCCGTAAAAGAAACTTTTTGGAAGACAGGAGGCACTTATACACTCAATATTCAACAAGTCACCTTGAGCAACTGGGCAGCAGGTGGCACAGGTTCCTTCGCACTGAATACCGGGACCACCCTGTTTGCCAATTTCAAAAAAGACAGCAAGGTTTGGGATACCCAGCTGACGGTCAACTTGGGTTTTAACCGGCAAAATGAACGGGACTACAAAACCCGAAAAACCAACGACAACTTTGTTTTCGTGAGTAACTATGGAAGGCAGCTTTCAGAAAAGTTCTTTCTCACAACTCAGCTAGACGCCCGTACCCAGTTGGCAGCAGGATACAAATACACCAAACCTGCTGGGTCGGAAAACGAACTACGAACCAAAATTTCCGACCTCCTTTCACCCGGATACCTGCAATCCTCCACGGGTATCAACTACCGGAGAAGCTTTGAAGACAAGAGTAAGATTTCGGTGATTCTCTCTCCATTTACAGGGAGATTTACCCTGGTGATGGATGATTCTTTGAGTCGTGCAGGTGCTTTTGGGGTGATCCCAGGGGAGAATGTTCGGGCAGAAGCAGGTATGTCCCTCAGCCTTGGAGGGGTAGATGTGGTGCTGATGGACAATGTCACTTGGAAGGCCGACCTCAACCTTTTTTCGAACTATGAACGGTTTGGAAATATGGTCGTGAACTTCAACTCACTGATCCGAATGAAAGTAAATAAGTTTATCTCGACCCGTATTGAAACGGTCTTGATTTACGATGAGGAAGTGCGCATCAAGCAAGATGATGGGAGTACCAAGCGGGCGATTCAATTTCAGAATCTGATCAACTTTGGGATTTCTCTCGATTTTTAGAAATCTACGTCCAGGTCAAACTTCCGCTGCAGCTCCATCAAAGCGGGGTGCTTTTCGCGTAAAAATTTAAGTTTGTCCGTACTGGTATACAATTTTCCCTTTTCGTCTACTGCTTCTTCTTGCTGCACAATACTGATGCTAAAGGAAGTGGCTCCTGTAAATTTTCGTACTAAGCCCATCAACTCAGGCTTCATCTTCTGTGCGATATCCTCTTGAATCGAGCCGCTTACTTGTAGCGTGATTTCCCCATTTTGAACCTTGATCTCTTGATCCAAAAGGGTAAGCTCTAAATTTCTATTGGCAGTTCGGAATACGTCTTGAATCGAAAAAATCGCTCGGTCTAGCAACTCTTGAGTTAACGGAATCTCTTGGGCTGCTGGATCAGCAGTGTAACTTGGTTCCTCCACCTGTTCTGCCACCTGAGGAACCTCTTCTTCTACCTTGGTTTCTCCAAGTTTCTTGGTTTGCCCAAGGCTACTTGGAATCGAAAAAGTTGGCCTTAGCGGGCTCAATTTAGGAGCTTCGGCAACGGGTGCTTCTTGCGAAGTGGGTACTGCAACAGGAGCAGGAGCTACGGCTAGTGGTACTTCAGGACTGGGAGTGGGTGTGGGTAATGGAGATTTTGGCTCCTCAATCAGGCTTTTTTTTTTGAATCCGCCGAAGCGAGGGTAGCGAGGCGAAAAGCCTGGGAGAGTTTCGCTACCTTCATCAAGGTCAACTCCACATGAAGACGCTGGTTTTTGCTGGTCTTGTAGTGAATGTCGCAGTGATTGGCCAGGTTTAGAGCCGACAAAAGGAAGGAAACGGATGCTCGAGCTGTTTGCTCTAGGTACCGATCTTTGGCTGATTCGGAAACTTGAAGCAGTTCCACCGTAGCTTCATCCTTGACCACCAAGAGGTCGCGCAAGTGCTCACTCAATCCTACGATAAAATTATGACCATCAAAACCCTTTTTGAGAATCTCATCAAAGAGCAGCAGGGTAGTCGAAATATTTTCCTCCAGTAGCGCGTCGACCACTTTAAAGTAGTAGTCGTAGTCCAGGATATTTAGGTTGGAAATCGTCTCCTGGTAGGTTACTTTTTTGCCTGCCGAATAGGTGACGATGAGGTCAAAGATGGAGAGGGCATCCCGGAGGGCACCATCTGCTTTGGTGGCGATGAGGCGAAGTGCTTCTTCCTCGTAGTCCACTTCTTCCTTTCCTGCAATGTACTTGAGGTGCTCGGCGATGTGTTTGATTTGAATTCGGTTGAAGTCAAAAATCTGGCATCGAGAGAGGATTGTCGGAATGATTTTATGTTTTTCCGTAGTTGCCAAAATGAAAATGGCATACTTGGGAGGCTCTTCGAGCGTCTTCAAAAAAGCATTGAAGGCCGCGGTGGAGAGCATGTGCACCTCATCAATGATGTAGACCTTGTATTCTCCTTTTTGAGGGGCGTAGCGCACCTGCTCCACAAGGTTACGAATATCGTCTACCGAGTTATTGGAAGCCGCATCGAGTTCGTAGACATTGAAGGAGGCGTTATTCTGGAAGGACACACAAGCGTCACAGGTGCCACAAGCTTCAAAGTCTTTGGTGATGGATTCGCAGTTGATGGTTTTGGCAAGAATACGAGCGCAGGTAGTCTTTCCTACACCTCGAGGTCCGCAAAAAAGAAATGCCTGGGCAAGGTGCTTGTTTTTGATTGCATTCTGAAGGGTGGTCGTGATGTGCTGCTGCCCCACGACACTCTTAAAATCTGCAGGTCTATATTTTCTTGCCGAAACAACGAAATTTTCCATCGCTGCAAGATATAAAAAAGTAGTTATTCTTGGATAGGGGATTTGGGATACGGGGAAGAATTTCTTTTTAACCAAAGATGAATTTAAAAGTACGAGGTACGAAGTACGAGATTCAAGCTAATGTCGAATGACGAACGCCCAGTGCAGAATGTCGAAGTGGAAATTCTGCCTGTGGAACGATTTCGTACTTCGTACATCGTATTTCCTACTTTGTACTTCGTACATGGTACATTCTGCTATATTCCCCCTACCTTTGTACTAATTCTAAGGGGCTGACCGGTTTTGACAGTAGGTGTAATCATCGGGCTCGCATGCAGGCTGGAGTATGTACGGCCTAAAAAGATTCATACGAAAGACAAATGGCGAAACTTCTTACGCCATGGCTGCTTAATCTAACCTAAAAGGATAGACTGCTTAAAGGGTTGAGTTACGAGAGTGATTCCCCAGCCACATCCCACCGTGTTTTGCCTGATCGGCGCGGATCTGGGGTGTCGACTTGATCGGGATGCGGCTTGTGATGCGATTAAGCAAGTCTAAGATCAATCGCTAAGCCAAGCTCAGGTGTGTCACCCAGCATAGATTGGTCGAAAATCCAACCGGTGACTAAGCATGTAGACGGTACGGTGCTTCCTTATCTGGACGCGAGTTCGACTCTCGCCAGCTCCACGAATCACTCAACTCTTGAGTCAATTAATCCCTTCAGCATTTTATGTTGGAGGGATTTTTTTTACTGCTCGTGCAAGAGCATTCCTTCCCAATTTCCATTCAAATTTTCCATTGGTATAAAACCGCTAGGGTTTTCATCCGAAAGTCAGGAGATTCTCTTCCCTAAACTCAAAAACCTTTCCCCATGGAGAACTTAATTAAATTTGGTCTATTCATTTTTTTAGTTGGCTTTGGGCATGCTGCGTTTTCTCAGGATGGCACGATCTATCCACTTGAAGCACCAAAAGAACCCAATGCAATTATTTTGGGCACTGGAAATGTGGCCAACCAACCTGCCCCAGAAACCTGGTTTAAGCAATGGGGTGATCCCATGGCTCGGAATATTTCTACGGCCACACTCACCCCTTTTCTACCAGAACCAGGAAAAGCCAATGGAACTGCAGTACTCGTGGCTCCGGGAGGAGGATTTAGTTGGCTTTCTATGGGAAATGAAGGTTGGGAAGTGGCGGAAGCCCTAGCCAAACAAGGAATCGCTGCCTTTGTGCTCAAGTACAGACTTTATCCTACACCGCCTACCCTGGAAGACTTTTCTGCTTGGATGAATCGCCCACGAAATGCTCCTCCAGCTCCAGGTGCGGCAACGACCACTGAACCTTCACCACTTCAGCGTGATCTTACCAATCAATTGCAAGATGCCGAGGCTGCGTATGCCTTAATGGTCAAAAATGCAAAAGAATGGGGAATAGACACCTCCCGAATTGGAATGATCGGCTTCTCTGCCGGTGCTGGGTTGACCATGCATGCTACGCTTAACTCTACTACCATGAAATTGGCATTTATTGGTCCAATCTATGGAGGAATGGGACCCGTGGAAGTTCCCAAAGATGCTCCACCCATGTTCAATGTGATTGCAACGGATGATTTTCTATTCCAAGGGCAATTTGGAATTATACAGTCCTGGCACAAGGCAGGTCGGCCTGTTGAACTTCACCTGTACCAAAACGGAGGGCATGGTTTTGGACTCGGAAATCCCAACCGTACGAGCAATCGCTGGTTTGACGCCTTTGTCCATTGGCTGGATGTAAACCAGTTTTTGGGGAAGAAGTAAATAGATCTGAAGGTAAAGGCTAAACAAAGAACTTGAGTGAATTCATCCCTCCAATAGCAAATACTGGAGGGATTTTTTTGTTCGTTGGATCTAGTATACGATGGAGTCTGTAGCCAACTTAGGGAGGGAATAGGTACTTCCTTCAAACAGAAAAGGGAAGCTGACCTTACCGGCCGTTGCCAATTCAAGTGCTGCTGGAGTCTCGTACCCAAAGACTTTCTCCAGGCTTTTGCTTGCGGAAAGTGCTTGTATTTGACTCAAGGTCACGGCTGTTCCATTCAAATACAGCAGTTTTAAATTTTTGATTTGGGTCAATTTTGTCAAAGCTTTGCCTGTTATTGCCGTGCTATTGAGCTTCAGTACGGTGAGGTTTGGCAAGTCGCCAAGCTGCTCAATAACTGCATCCGTCACCTTCGTTCCACTCAAATCCAAGTAAGCGATTCTATTTTTAAATGGTGCCAATTGATTCCAATCTGCATCCTGAAAAGCTGGGAAATTGGTGCAGGTGATTTTCAATAAGCCCGAGCCAGCCTCCACTGCTTCCGCAAACATACCAGCTGCTTTCACCGAGGCCAAAGAGTCTGCCGCAATCGGTGATAGCTCCGTTTTTGGGTAAAAAGGAATCTCATTTTTTAAGATAAACCGTTCAATCAAATTCTTGGAAATCCCTGTCTCTACCAAGGTGCCTTTTTCTTTGGCACCACTTTTAATCCAACTTTCAATCAAAGCAATTTCCTCTTTGGAAGGTTGGTTTTTTTCGGCTGGAGGCATGTGTTTTTCATCTTCCTTGGGTAAAATCATTCGGGCAAACAGTATACTGTGCTCCGCGTCGCCCTCGGTAAGCACAAATCCGGCTTCCCCTCCTTTACTCAACCCCTCGAGGGAAGAAAGATCCAAGTCTCCTTTTTGAGTTCTTGGGTTGTGGCAACTTTTGCAATTTTTATTGAGAATAGGCTGAATCACTTCCGCATAGAGCTGTGCATTTTCCCAATTTTCTTCAGTCAATTGGGGTCCTAGTTCTGGTTGAATCGCTACTCCAAAAAGGGCTTGAAGATCTGGGGGTAGCACCTCCACAAAGTAGTCTTCCCCATGCGTTAAATTTCCTCCCAAGTGACCGGTAATGCCCAAAATGCCTCCCAAAACAAGCGCTAAAATCCTAATTTTGGATGTTACACTATCCTGTTTTTTCACAAGCAAGTACATCCCAAAGCTCCCCAGGGAGGTCACCACACCTCCGAGGAGATGGGTTTGAACGTCTTCCCAAGCAAAACCTTCCCACTGGTATTGGAGAAAACCACTCCCTCCTGCCAGCAAAGCAGCAATGCCCCCAATCAGAAAGGCCAGCCGGATGGATGGGAGGAGCGCATTTTTTTCTTTTTGTGGAAAAAAGCAAAGCAGTATCCCAAAAATCAAAATCCCTATCGGAAGATGGACCAAGACCGGATGCATTCTCCCCAAGAAGGGTAATAAAAATTCAGTCATTGGAACCGTGATTTTAGCGCATTCCTAATCCACACATTTGCTTCCCATTGGTCAGAAACTGGCTGCTTGGTAAAGGGTACCGTATGCATGTAAGGAGGAGGACCAAATTCTGTGGTCACCGTAAAGACATCCCCCGAATGGCTACGGATGATTTTTTCCCAAATTGCTAGATGGGCCTTCACTTCATTTTCCCATTCAGGCGCGGCAGGATTAGGAACTTGCGGTCCTTCAGCGTAGCCTACCCGTGCGTGAATGTGACCCACTGAAGGGAAAATCTCATGAAGGCCCGGGTCATTTTCGGTGAGGGTTCGTTCATGGACCACCATCCAATGGCTGATATCTAGGGTATATTTCAAATTGGGAAACTTCCGAAGCATGGCCAGGGCATCCGGTAGCGTGTAGGAAAATCGACCCCGGTGCGTTTCGTGCAGCACAGGTATTCCCACTTGCTTTTCATAGCGGTCGCCGAGCGCGATAAATGCCAGATTCTCCTCCTGAGTCCAAAAGTCATTTCCCGTATGGCTGTTGACCTTCATGGGCTTCCAACCGAGGATTTCTTTTAATCCTTCTTCATACACTCGTAAAGCTTCCTTAAAAGGCAGATTCCTGTTGGTACCATGTAAAAAAATGACCTGGAGCTGGTACTTTTTCAAGCCTTCTTTCAGGCTATTCTTTTTGTCTTCACTTGTGGGCATCCAGAGTTCGACCCCATCGTATCCCGATGCTTTGGCTTTGGCCAAAAAGGCATCTATCGAAAGGGTATTTCCCCAGTCTGTTTGAAAGAAAAGGATTTTTTGCTGTGCCCAAATGCGCATGGGTAGCAGGAGCAAGAGCAGCAGAATGAGGGCTTTTGGGCTCATTTAGGCTATGATTTTAGTGATTAACTCCCCATGAACATCCGTTAGTCGGAAAGGTCTTCCTTGAAACTCATGGGTAAACTTCTCGTGGTCAAAACCCATCAGGTGTAAAATGGTGGCATGTAGGTCATGCACGGAGGTGCGCTCCTCCAAGCCTGCAAAACCAAAATCATCCGTGATGCCATAGCTTTGGCCTTTTTTCACGCCACCGCCGGCCATCCACATCGTGAAGGCATCCACGTGGTGATCCCTTCCGAGGAATCCCATTTTCTTCCCTTCGCGGTTTTCTTGCATGGGCGTTCTGCCAAATTCCCCTCCCCAAACGACCAGGGTTTCTTCCAGAAGTCCCCGCTGCTTCAAGTCTAGTAGCAAGGCAGTCATCGGTCGGTCGATGGTTCGGCACTTGTTTCGAAGTCCCATGTCGATCGAACCGTCGTGATCGGTGCCGTGCGTATCCCATCCCCAATCGTAGAGTTGGACTACCCGGACTCCCTTTTCGACCAGCTTTCTAGCCAACAGACAGTTGTTGGCAAAGGATTCCTCTCCAGGTTGGGTGCCGTAAAGCTCGTGGATATGTGCTGGCTCATCGTTGATGTTCATCACTTCAGGCACCTCGATTTGCATGCGGTATGCCATCTCGTACTGGTTGATGCGGGCAAGAATTTCTGGGTCACCAAAGTTCTCAAAATCCTCCTGGTTGGATTGGTTGATCGCCGTGACGACATGCTTTTTGAGTTCACGGGACATGCCATGTGGATCCTCAAGGTAGAGGACCGGGTCGCCTTTGGAGCGGCATTGCACGCCTTGGTAGACGGAAGGCAAAAATCCCGAGCCCCAAACACTTTTTCCAGCATCTGGAGTCTTCCCTCCAGAGGTCAA
>JBEDEY010000041.1:0-5100 GCA_041175425.1 Bacteroidota bacterium
TTCCCATCCCGAACAGAGAAGTTAAGCCCTGCAGCGCCGATGGTACTGGGGTTACACCCGGGAGAGTAGGTCGCCGCCACATTATTGAAGCCCTTCGATTCACTTCGAAGGGCTTTTTTTGTTGTACTATGTACTATGTATCAAGTACGAAGTACAAAGTAGGAAATACGAAATACGAAATACGTGATTTTTTTTAATGTCGAACGCCGAACGCCAAATGTTGAAGGAAGAAGTGGGGATTCATGTGCTGACTCAACTGGCAGTTTTGAAGGTACTTAGTATATTGACTTGCCTGCATGTCGGCAGACAGGATACTAGTTACTTGATACTCTTTTAATGTCGAACGCATAACTCCGATTGATGAATGAAGAAGCGGGGGTAACTTGTTTCTGACGTCCGCAGGCCTGCCAACACCAGGCAGTCTTCCTAGTCTTGCTTTTTGCCTGCCTACCGCAGGCTGGCTTCCTAGTCTTGGTTCTTGTGTCTCGGTTCTTGCTTCATAACCTACTTGGTACATAGTACTTGGTACTTTGTACAGTGAAGTCTTGCTTCTTTTATCTCGGCTCTTGCTTCTTTTTTTATATCGAATATCTAACGCCGATTGGAGAATGAAGAAGTGGGGATTTCTGTTCTGACTCAAATAGCACTTCTGAAGGTACTTAGAACATTGTACATTGTACTTGGTACAATGAAGTCTTGCTTCTTGCCAGCCTTCCGCAGGCAGGTATCTCGGCTCTTGCTTCTGCTCAATGTTGGGGCTTTGTACTATGGTCTTCCTGCATTTTTTTGTTTTCTTTTAAAAATGCTATCTTGATAGCCATGAAAAAGATTGGATTCTTCAGTGCCTTGATTTTACCAGCCCTGCTGGTTTTAGGGTTTTATCTCGGTGGTCCTTTTCAATGGATGATCCACATCTTTGTTTTTTTACTTGTTCCGTTGATGGATTACCTCCTTCAAAAGGATACTGTCAATGTTGCAGCTGGTGAAGTAAGTGGAGTGACTAAGGAACAGTTTTACAAACTCATCACCTTTGTATGGGTGTATGTTCAAGTGGCAATTTTAATTTGGGGTCTCTATGTGGTAAGTACGCAACCCATGTCAATTCCTTCTTGGATCGCTTTTGCAACAGGGATGGCACTTGTTACAGGAGGTATTGGGATTACTGTTGCCCATGAGTTGGGGCACCGTACCGAAAAAATTGAACAGACCTACTCTAAAATCTTACTGATGACGGTGTGCTACATGCACTTTTTTATCGAGCACAACCGAGGACATCATGTTCGTGTAGCCACTCCGGATGATCCAGCTACAAGTCGTAAGGGCGAAAGTTTCTATGGGTTTTGGTGGCGCTCAGTAACTCAAGGATACCTTAGTGCTTGGCACCTTGAGCTCGAAAGGCTCAAAAAGAAAGGACAAGGTTTTTGGTCCTTTTCCAATCAAATGATCTGGTTTCAAATCCTTCCAATTGCATTTATCATTTTCTTTTTTGGCCTGTTTTCCTTCATTCAAGGGAGATGGGTATGGGAAGTTCCTGCCTTCTTTTTTGTTCAAAGTTTCCTAGCTTTTTCCCTACTTGAACTCGTGAATTACCTAGAGCATTATGGAATGGAACGCGCTAAACTTCCTTCTGGGCAGTATGAAAAAGTAACTCCCATTCATTCTTGGAATGCTTCACAACTGGTGAGTAATTTTCTGCTTTTTCAGTTGCAGCGACATTCAGATCATCATGCCTATGCACACAAGCGGTACCAGGTATTGGATCACAATGAGGCTAGCCCTCAATTGCCCGCTGGATATTCGGCAATGATTATTTTGGCGTGTATTCCGCCGTTGTGGTTTGCGGTGATGGATTCTAGACTCTCTGATTGGCAAAAAGAGCGCGAGCTCGATTTAGTCAAGTAGAAAATTGTTGAAAAAGCTACTCTTTAGCGTCATCCAAATCCCAAAAAACAAGATTCCCCAAAACAAATAGATCCTGTAGAAATCTGCGGTTTCCTTGTACCTGTTTTCCAATATCTCTGTCTTCTCAAGGGTGTCAATTTGCTCGAAAATCCGATTTAAGGCCTTTCCATCAGATGCCCTGAAAAATTGACCACCGCCAATGGTCGAAATTTCTCGTAGAGTGCTTTCGTCTAGGTAACTTTCCACCATTTGTGGCCTACCAAAAAAATCAGTTCCATAGGGTACCATACCATCTTTGCCCACGGCGATGGTGTAAATTTTTATGCCAAAGGCGGTAGCTAATTGTGCGGCAAAAATAGGGTCAACATTGCCCGCATTGCTTTCTCCATCGGACAACAGGATCATGACCTTGGAAGGAGATTCGCTGTCTTTCATGCGGTTGGTGCCCGCTGCAATCGCCGAACCAATGGCAGTCCCTTTGGCTTCAATCATAGAGAAATTGATCTCTTCAATCAAGCTAGTCAATAATTGGTAATCGTTGGTCAGTGGGGAGAGAGAATAGGCCTCCCCAGAGAATACCACCATTCCAATACGATCTCCAAATCGACCATTGATGAATTCTACCGCAGTTTTTTTGGCTGCCTCTAAGCGATTGGGACTAAAATCTTGTAAGTCCATGGATTCAGAAATGTCCATGACCAACAAAATATCAATTCCTTCTGTGTACTGTTCTATCCGCTCATTGTTTCGTTGCGGCCTAGCTAAGGCAATCACCACAAAGATTAGAAATAGAAAGAAAAAGCTGGTTGGAATTAGTCTTAGGTAAGTCCAAGGGTTGGCTTTAGTCAATCGTTTGGGCAAGGAAAGCTCAAGAACTGGCTTTTTAAGGAACTTGATAAACTTCCGAATTAAGATCAATAAGGGGATCAGCCACAGTAAATTGAGTAGCAATGGGTTTTCCCATTCGTAGGATTGCAATGTCTCCGGCAAAAACCAAGACCAAGAAAAAAACTCAGCGACTGACTCTTTCATGGTTGATTTGGTTTAACGTGGCTTGGTAATTGGTACGTGCAACTTCCAATAGGTAGCTGGTAGCTGCACTTGTATCTCCCTCGCCGCCGGCATAAATGATTATGTCAATGCTTCGAAGGGCTTTAAATACTTCCTTGTCTTCTAAGGCAGCTGCAATCTCGCTTGAAGTCCATTCTTGGATAGGTTGGGAACGGAGGTGTTCAAGATACCCTTTCCAAAGTCCAATCGCTTCATCAGCAAGAGTTTGATTAGGGTTTTGCTGGAGTAATTCGGATAGTTTTTTCCATTTCCGTTCGAATTGAATCCATCGGATTTTCTCTCTATTTTTTCGGAACAGTCGTTTGATGCGATCTGCAAAAACAAAGAAAAGGATTCCTATACTTAGCAGAATTCCAGCTATAACAGCTCCAAAAACAAACCAATTGAACGGCTTTTCCAGAGGTTGGTACACATTGTTTTCTTTGAATTGCAGTTGCTCTGGTATGGAATCTAGGTTGAGCTTCAATTTTAGCTCTGCCTCATTTGTAAAATAGGTGATGCTATCGTATCGTGCCAATTCAAAAACGGGTAGCGATAAATAGGAGGAGGGCTCAAGGGAAAAATTAGACAGGAAGTACAGTGCACTATCTTGAGTGACACCGTCCGTGGTCATAGAAACAAATGTTTTCTTCTCCAGAAAGACAAAGGGAGCGAAATCATAAGTAGAGTCGGGAAAGATAAGTTGAGCCGATTGGGGATAGCTTGCTTTCAATACAAAGGCAATTCGCTCTCCCAATTGGGCGGAATCTTGGGTAAAATATCCGCTCACCTGCACTTTTTGTGCTGAAAGTTGTAGGCTTGAGAGAAGAAGGAAAAGAAAAAGAATACCTCTACCCACGCTTCATTCGTTTATTGCGGTACTTGAATAAGTCAATCAATGGGATGACTATATCTTGTCTAGAATCAACAGCCAAGTAATTGATTTGATTTTTTTTACAGATCTCTTTCAGGTGTTCCCTTTCGCTAGTAAAGGTATCTGCAATTTTCTTAGAGAAGCTTCCAAATGCAGTATTTACCCAGGTAGTTCTGCCTCTTTCTTTATCAAATATGGGAACAATTCCTAAGGTCGGAAGCGCAGCTTCCCTCGGGTCTGTCAATTGGATAGCCACCACATCGTGGCGCTCGGCAAGTGCCCTGAAGGATCGCTCGTAATCCTGATCAATGAAATCCGAAATAATGATGATGATGCTTCTCTTTTTGATGAGGTTCAATGCAAAGGTAAAGAGCCCATTCAAATTGGTTTTTAAGCTTTTGTTTTCGTGGTCAAAAATCCCACGAATAATTTTTACTCCCTGCTTACTTCCTTTGGACGGCAAGATTAATTTTTCTTGTTGGTCGGAATAGGAGATTAGTCCCACCTGGCTTCCATCGTAGACAGCGGCAAGGGTCAGTACGCCTGCAATTAACTTTCCTTGGTCTATTTTTTTTTGACCTTGCTGTCCAATATCCTGGCTTCCTGAAATATCCAATAAAAAATATACAGACTGATCTTTTTCCTCCTTAAAGGTCTTTACAAAGGTGCCATGACCCTTGGCGGAGACTTTCCATTCGATGGTACGCACATCGTCACCATATTGGTAAGGCCTCAAATCGTCAAACTCTAAGCCAGATCCCTTGAAAAGCGATTGGTACTCTCCTTGAAGGTGGTTGTTGGCCACCTTTCGGATCATAATCTCATATTTTCTAAGTTTGCTAAATAGCTGATCCATGTGTAGGATTTGAATTGGCTAAGTTAAAGTCTTGGAGCGAAAATTAAAATTTGAGAGTAGCCTTCACTGTGGATTTTATCCGTTAAAAAAACCTAATTTTAACCTGTGAATTATCGATTTATCTCCTTTCTTTTCATAGCGCTAAGCTTTTCTTGCTCGAGCAAATCTTCCCCTCAAGGGATCCTAGACGAGAATTTAATGGTGTCTATCCTCGTAGATATCCAACTCACGGAAGGAAAAGTTAGCTCCTTACCCGTTACCTATGACTCCTCACAGGTATTATATTCTTTGATGGAAAAAGATATTTTTTCAAAACATGGGGTGACTGATTCTGTTTTTACAACAAGTATGGAGTATTACCTAGAAGATGCAGAAAAGATGGACCGTATCTATGCCCGTGTCATCGACTCCCTGGTAG
>JBEDEY010000042.1:0-11433 GCA_041175425.1 Bacteroidota bacterium
AACAAATAGTTTCCTTAGTTTAGCACTCAAATTTAAAGGAGTGGTGGAGACAAGGCAACGAATTTTAGAGATAGCAACTGAGCAATTTGCCCGTTTTGGCGTACGTACGTTTACGATGGAAGATCTTGCAAGGCAGGCGGGAATTTCTAAAAAGACCATTTACCAAGAGTTTGAGGACAAAAAGGATTTAGTAAAAGCAGTATTTGCTGCCATTTTGGAAGAAGATCAGCAGAAGCTTTCCTTTATTCTAGAACAAGGGGATGGAGTCATCGAGCACTTGGTGAAGACCTCCCAAATGATGCGTGATCGGCTTACCTCTATCAATCCACTGGTGATCCTAGAGGTGCAAAAATTTTATCCAGAGGCTTGGAAGCTTTTTGAATCTTTCCAGGATCAAACGATACAAAAAGACTTGATCAACGTATTGGAACTTGGAAAGCAGCTCGGGTATTTCCGACCCGAGATTGATTCTCGAATACTTGCTAAGGTGCGCCTAACTCAAATTACAACTGCTTTTGATCCGAAAAATTTTGCAGATCCAGAATACAATTTGCTTGAAGAGCAGCTGGTGATTCTGGACCACTTCCTTCACGGTATTTTTACAGAGAAAGGAAGACAAGCATTTTTAGAACAAAAAGACCTATTGAATTAAACCAACTAGTATATGAAAAAATACCTACTCCTACTTGCTTTGGTAGGGCTAAGTGCTTCCCAAGTCGCTGCCCAACAGCTGGTGGAACTGAAGCTTGAAGATGCCCTTACCTATGCCTTGGAAAATAATCCAAGCGCTAAAAATGCTCGCTTGCAGCTGCTGATTTCCAAGGCCACGATTAAGGAAACTACGGCCCAAGGATTGCCACAAATTAATGGTGCCTACAACTTGGATTACAACCCAAGAATCCCGGTGGTATTTCTTCCCAACCAACCTCCATTCGGAGATCCATCCAATCCAAGCGATGTGATTCCCGCACGATTTGGAGTGAGTTATTCATCTGGATTGGGTGTGACGGTCAGTCAAATGATTTTTGACGGGTCATTTTTCGTAGGACTACGTGCCGCCAAAACGCTCTTGGAACTGACCAACAAAGATTTGCAAAAAGCAGAAATCGATGTAGTTGAAAATGTGAAAAAGGCCTATTTCGGGGTTTTGGTAAATCAGCAACGCATTCGCCTTGCCGAAGCCAACTTGTCTCGAATCGACACGCTGCTCAAAGAAACAATTGCATTGCAGGAAGCAGGCTTTGTGGAAAAAGTGGATGTGTCGCGTGTGCAAGTGCAGCGAAACAATACCTATACGCAGGTGCAACGTAGCCAAACGGGTTTAGACATTAGCAAGCAAATTTTAAAGCTTCAGATGGGGATGCCGATGGAATATGAAGTATTCCTTGCAGAGACACTGGAGGAGTTGTCTCCCAAAGAAGAGACCCTTACACTTCTTGGTGAAGAAGGAAAAGAGCGCGTAGAATTGGGACAAGTAGCTACTCAACTTACGCTTGCAGGTTTGGATTTGAAAAATAACCACAGCCAATACATGCCAAAAATCAACTTCATTGGAAATACGAGAAGAAGTGGTGCAGGAAACGAATTGGACCGTGTATTCAATAAGTCCAACTGGTTTGGGAGTTCCTTGGTAGGAATCAGCATGTCTGTTCCCATTTTTGATGGCTTTGCCAAGGCAGCACGAATCCAAAAAAATCGCGTTCAAATTAACCAGTTGGAGAACCAGCGATCTTTCTTGAAAGAGTCCTTCAAAACCGAATTGTATGCGGCCAAGGCTAACCTTAGAAATGACCTCAGCCTCTTGAAGGTGCAGGAAGCCAACATGCAGCTTGCTACAGAGGTCTACCAAATTGCCCGTATCAAATACAAAGAAGGGGTGGGTTCCAACCTCGAAGTAGTGGAGGCTGATGCAGCCTTAATCCAAGCAGAAATCAATTACCTCGGTGCCATCTACGATGGCTTAATTTCCAAAATAAATCTTGAAAAAGCCCTGGGCTTGTTAAAGCCTGATTTGACAAACTAAACCAACGACCACACTCTATTTTATTCCTATGAAATCATTCCTAAACTTCGTCACCTTGCTTGCCCTTTCGCTTGGGGTAGCCTCCTGTGCAGGAGATGGCCTTGAAGCAAAAAAAGCTGAATTGGAAGCACTAAAGAGCCAACTTTCCGAGTTGACTACACAAATCAAAACTTTGGAGGCTGAGTTGATCGCTGCGGATCCTGCATTCGCTGCTGCGGCCAAAAAGCCCTTATTGATCACCACAGTTCCTGCCAGAAAAGGGGAGTTTACCCACTTTATTGAGGTGACTGGATCGGTTCTTTCCAAAAAGAATGTGAACATCAGTTCTGAGACACTTGGGAGAATTTTGGACATCCCAGCTATCGAAGGCATGCGCGTATCCAAAGGCCAAGTATTGGCAAAGGTAGATTCCGAAGCCATCCAACGTAGCATTGAGGAATTGGAGAACAGCTTGTCTTTGGCACGAACCGTGTTTGAAAAGCAGGAGCGCCTTTGGAACCAGAAAATCGGTACTGAAATCCAGTATTTGGAAGCCAAAAGCAGAAAAGATGGATTGGAGAAAAGCCTAGCTTCTTTGAAGACGCAATTGGGTAAATCTACCATTAAAGCTCCATTTAATGGAACAATAGAAACTGTTCGCGTGCGTGTAGGGGAGTTGGTGCAGCCAGGAACTCCAATGTTCCAGTTTGTTGGAGAAAGCGACCTATTCATTGAGGCAGATATTTCCGAAAGCTACATCGGCGCCTTGGCCAAGGGAGATTCAGTGGAAATTACTTTTCCATCCATCAACAAAACGATCACCACGAAGGTATCTGCTACAGGTGCGATCATTAACCCAAATAACCGCACGTTCAAGGTGGAGGTATTCTTGCCTAGCCTTCCTGAAGTGAAGCCGAATATGATTTCGGTATTGAAAATCCAGGATTACAAAAACAGCGAAAGCGTGGTTGTTCCTTCTCATTTGATTCTTGCAGACACCAATGGCGATTACCTTTTTGTAGTTGAAAATGGTACTGCTAAGAAAAAGTACGTGAAGAGAGGTTATACCTCAGGGGAGCAAACAGAAATCGTGGAAGGTCTAACAGGATCTGAGATTTTGGTAGACAAAGGATTCCGTGAAGTGGGAGATAATTTTAGTGTGAACGTAGCGAAGCAGTAATCATGGATACTCCTCAAAAATCAAATACGATCCGAGAGTTTGGATTGTCCAGCTTCAGCGTGGACAACTCTACTTCGATCATTATTTTGACCCTGATCATTACGGTTCTTGGATTGGGTGCTTACCGCACCATGCCCAAGGAAAGTTTTCCAGAAATCGTTATTCCTACAGTCTACATTGGGACCCCGTATCCAGGCAACTCGCCTGTAGATATGGAGAACTTGATCACTCGACCTATTGAAAAACAGTTGAAATCCTTGAATAATGTCAAGGATATCAAATCTACTTCGGTACAGGATTTTTCTTCCATTGTGGTTGAGTTTACGCCTGGAGTAGAGCTTGCCAAAGCCATCCAAGATGTAAAAGATGCGGTAGACAAGTCAAAAAGTGAATTGCCAACTGACCTAGATCAGGATCCCGACGTAGTGGAAGTGAATACCTCGGATTTTCCCATCATGAACGTCAACATCTCTGGGCCCTATTCGGAGCAGGAGTTGAAGCGCTATGGGGAATACTTAGAGGATGCGATTGAGAAGCTTCCGGAAATTTCCAAGGCAGACCTTGCGGGTACTGTAGAGCGTGAGATTCAAATCAATGTGGATCCCTACAAAATGGAATCCATGGGAGTGAATTTTGGTGATATTTCTGGAGCAATCCAGAGCGAAAATTTGACTGCTTCTGGCGGTAGTATCAAGAATGGAGACTTTGAACGTACGCTTCGTGTGGATGGAGAATTTACCAGCCCACAGGATTTGGAAGAAATTATCGTCAAAACAGACCAGCAGAAAATTGTGTATTTGAAAGATTTAGCCGAGATCAAGGATACCTTCAAAGACAGAACTTCCTATGCGCGCAGCAAAAATCTTCCTGTAATCACCATTAACGTGACTAAGCGAAGCGGAGAAAACCTCCTAGATGCAGCGGACAAAATCAAAGAGATCATTGAGACTACGAAGGCCAATCGATTTCCTGAAAATGTAGAGATTTCAATTACTAACGATCAAAGTAAGCAAACCAGAACCCAGGTAAGTGACTTGGAAAACTCCATTATTTTTGGAATCATCCTGGTGGTTTTGGTATTGATGTTTTTCATGGGTTTCCGAAATGCCCTTTTCGTGGGATCGGCGATTCCTTTGTCCATGTTTATTTCCTTCCTCATTCTAGATGCCCTTGGTATTTCTTTGAATTTGATGGTGCTATTTTCACTCATTCTTGCTTTGGGAATGCTCGTGGATAATGGTATTGTGGTCGTGGAAAATATTTACCGCATGATGCAAGAAGGCAAGCCTGCCGTTCAAGCAGCCAAAGAAGGTGTGGGCGAGGTAGCTTGGCCGATTATTACCTCTACGCTGACTACCTTGGCGGCATTTTTACCTTTGATATTTTGGGATGATTTGATTGGGGAGTTTATGAAGTACCTTCCCATTACCCTCATCATCGTTTTGTCTGCATCCTTGTTTGTTGCCTTGGTGATCAATCCTGTGATGACAGCGATGTACATGAAGATTGAGGACATGACCAAAGAAAAGCCAAGGAAAAACTCTTTGAGGATAGCTGGATTTCTAGGTCTAATTGCATTGGTATTTTACCTGATGGGTTGGAATACACTTGGGTCACTTTCCATTGTTTCCTCTGTACTTACGCTTTTGTATGTCTTCTACCTAAGAAGAGCGGTGGCCTGGTTTCAAGCAGTGTTTTTAGAGAAGCTTGACAATAGCTACGAAGCCTTGTTGACTTTTGCTTTGAGGGGAAAAAATCCGACCAAGTTTCTTTTAGGAACCTTTGGATTGTTCGTCCTTTCCATTGTATTGTTTGGGGTAAGATCTCCAAAAGTTTTGTTCTTTCCTGACAACCAGCCTCAATTGGTCAATGTCTTCGTTGAGTTTCCGATGGGAACGAGTATCGAAGCCACCAATACCTTTGTGGATAAAATGGAGGATGAAGTGGTTGCAGAATTGAAACCTTATGGAGGCATTATTGAATCTGTAATCACCCAAGTTGGTGTAGGTACCAGTGATCCGACACAAGGGCCAAGCATTCAATCCACACCGCACAAGGCAAAAATTACCATAGGATTTGTGGATTACATCTTCCGTGAGGGAATTGATACCAACGGTGCCATGGAAGTGATCCGTGAACTGGTTAAAAATTATCCAGGGGTACTTATCACGGTGAACAAACAAGAAAATGGTCCACCGGTAGGAAATGCGGTTAACATTGAGTTTGTGGGTGAGAATTACGATCAATTGATCGCTTATGTAGATGAATCCAAGGCCTATTTGGAGTCCAACTCTATTCAAGGAGTGGAAGAGCTCAAGACAGATCTTTCTTTGGGAAGTCCAGAAGTGGTGGTCCGCATCGATCGAGAAAAGGCAAAAAGATTTGGATTGTCCACTTCCAGCATAGCAATGGAGTTGCGAACCTCCCTTTTCGGAATGGAAGTATCTAAATACAAAGAAGGGGAAGAAGATTATCCAATTACCCTTCGTTTGGATCAAGACTCTCGCTACGATATTAATACCTTGATCAACAAGAAGATTGGGTTTAGAGACAAATTTGGAGACAAGCGTGAAGTTCCAATTTCTGCGGTAGCAGACATTCAGTATGGCTCTACGTATGGATCCGTGAAAAGAAAGGACTCGGAGAAAGTAGTAACCATGTTCTCCAACGTGCTGGATGGTTACAACCCTACAGAGATCAATGCCCAGATTAAGGATGTGATGGCAGCTTTTCCTGTCCCAGAAGGTATTACCGTGAAGTTTACCGGGGAGCAGGAGGAACAAGCAAAATCACAAGCTTTCTTGCTTCGTGCCCTTGGAATCGCAATTGCTTTGATCTTCTTGATTATCGTTGCGCAGTTCAACTCTGTGATCAGTCCTTTCATCATCATGACCTCGGTGCTATTTAGTACCATCGGGGTGTTCTTGGGCTTGGTGATTTTCAACATGGACTTTGTGGTCATCATGACCGGTATTGGAATTATTTCCTTGGCTGGTGTAGTGGTAAACAATGCGATTGTATTGATTGATTACACTGATTTGGTTCGCGCGAGAAAGCGTGAGGAATTAGGTATCCAAAAAGGGAATTACCTAGCGCTACCTGATTTAGTGGCAAGTATTGTGGAGGCAGGAAAAACAAGACTTCGCCCTGTACTCTTGACAGCCATCACGACGGTCCTAGGTTTGATTCCTTTGGCTATCGGGATGAACATTAATTTTGCAACCCTACTCAGCGAATTTGACCCTCAGTTCTATGTGGGAGGCGATAATGCAGCCTTCTGGGGGCCAATGGCATGGACCGTAATATTTGGGTTAACCTTTGCGACGGTCATTACGTTAGTACTAGTTCCAGTGATGTATTTGCTTACCGATAAACTTGCAATCAAGTTTCGTAGGTAATACATCCCTGTTTAGGTTGGTGGTTTTTTTGATCAAACCCTTGGAATACTGTTCCAGGGGTTTTTTCGTTTTTTTACTTAAAACACAGCTATTTTTTTAAATTTGTCAGCCCAAAGACACCAACTGGAGATGCAGGAATTAAAATGGTATGTGATGTACACCCGTTCTCGGGCGGAAAAAAAAGTGGCCGACATGCTGGCGGAGGATGGGGTAGAAGTGTATTTGCCCATGGTGGAGGAGTTGCGGCAGTGGTCTGACCGGAAAAAAAAGGTGCAGAAGGCGCTATTCAACGGGTATGTTTTTGTAAAAACCCATCGGAATAACCTGTGGAACTGCCTAAAAATACCTGGGGCAGTAAAGTTTGTCCACTTTTCTGGAGAACATGCGATCATTCGCGACGAGGATGTCGAAACGATTCAGCGTGTAGTGGCTACAGGAGTATCCATAGAAACGGATGGTTCTGCAATTGCTCCAGGAGAAAAAGTAAAAGTAATCGGTGGCTCACTGGAGGATATGGTAGGGGAGTGTATTGAAAAAGGAAACAAGGATTACTTCCTAATTCGAATTCCAGGGATTTACCAAAACATGTTGGTGAGCATCCCGCGTAAGTTTTTGCAGGTGATTGTTGCCCCAGAAACTGTTTAGTCGCTACCCAGCAGTTAATTTTTTTCTGTTCAACTCAGATTGGGGATTTGTCTACAAACCTTCAAAGGCTTTTTGTACTTCATCCTCGGTGTTTCTGAGTTTCTCCCTGCAAAATTTCACTAAGTCTGCAGCTTCTTTCACCAGTTCTGAGAGTGTATCCACCGTAGCTGTTCCCTCTTCTAATTTAGCAAGAATGGTCTCCAATCGTTGCATCGCTTGGGTATAGGTATAGTCTTTCATTTTTTTTCAATGTGGTTGATCGTGCTACTAATTTTTTGGTTGAAGGTATGGGTCACGATAGGATCTCCAGGGGCCAAGGTAGTCAAGTGTATGGGAACCCCCTTGGATTCGGTGCGTGTATATCCCTTCTGGAGTAACCTGCTTGGGTCCAGCTGTCTGCTACTGCTCTCTAATTGCGTAATTCTGTCCTGTTGGCCTTTCAAAAAATGCTGCAAGCCTTTCTTTAACTGCTCCTGTCGCTGTTCAAGCTTATTTTTCTCCTGCTTGGCTCCATTCTTTCCAGCTTGCTGCATCCTCATTCCCCAGTTTCTTAACTTTTCCCCTTCTCGAGCCAGTTGTGACTTACTCTCTCCTATGATTCGTAAGCTATACCCCTGAAGTTTTTCTCCCTCTCCTTTGAAAGTCGATCGGGTGATCCAATCTAGTCTTTGGGCCATGACACCCAAGCCCTCCTCAAATTCCCGAAAGCTGGAGAGAATAAATTCAGCAACAGCAGTGGGTGTTTTCAGCGGGGTATGTGCTACTAGATCAGCGATCGTTTCATCGCGTTCATGCCCTATTCCTGTAAAGACGGGAAGTGTAAAATTGGCTATTTTGACGGCCAAGCGGTAATCATCGAAACAATCTAGGTCCAGCTGAGCACCACCGCCTCGAATAATCACTATCGCATCCAATTGAAGTTTGTCCACTTGGTTAGCAACTTGGTCTAGGGCCGATAGGAGGCTGTCTACCGCCTCATTGCCTTGCATGAGGGAAGGGAAAAGTTGGTGGTACACTTTATAACCTTGCGAATTCCCATCCACTTGGTTGATAAAATCACCATATCCAGCAGCAGTGGCGCTGGAGATGATTGCGATTCGTTGAATCACGCGGGGTAATAGCAATCGTGCATTCTGCCCGATCCAACCTTCTTGCGTAAGTCTAGAGATGGTTTCTTGGCGAATACGTGCCCGTTCTCCTAATGAAAATGAGGGGTCGATGTCTTTTACATTCAAACTCAATCCATAGACCGGATGGTAGGTCACGCTCACCTGAGCAAGTACCTTCATTCCATTCTTGAGAGTGGTGCCGGTGACAGTTTCAAATTTGGCGGCTACGCTGCGATAGGTGAACTGCCAGAGGTTGGCGCGAATCTTTGCTTGAACTTGGTTTCCCTGTTTCTCCACCAACTCAAAGTACACATGGCCTTGGGGTGCTTGTCTAAAATCCGAAAGCTCGCCTACCACCCAAACCAAAGGCTCAAGCTCCTTGTCCAGCACCTGCTGGATGTGCGTAGCGAGTTGTAAAACGGATAGGGCTTGCATGGTTTAGTGTGGCTTTGCCAAGCGAATTTTGTCACTCAAACCTTGGCTAGCCCGCAACAAAGGTAGGCGTACTTGGTCTGTTTGAATGATTCCTTGATGCACCAGTAGATTTTTAATGCCCACCGGATTTCCTTCTTCATACATCAATCCATTCAGCTTCAATACCAAAAAGGCTGCTTGAAGGGAGGCAGTTTCATCACCTTCGATCAGGGTTTTGAAGGTAGACGGGATAGCATTGGCTAAGACCGAGATCACTCCACTTCCCCCGATAATTTGCATGGGTTTGGTAAGGAGATCATCTCCAGAGAGAAGCAAGAAGTCTTTTGGCATCGCGGCAGCGATACTCATGCACTGCTCTAGGTTGCCGCTCGCCTCTTTGATGCCTACGATATTGGGATGGTGTGAAAGCGTGAGCGTAGTGCTTGCGCTCATGTTGGACATGGTCCGTCCTGGAATGTTGTAAAGTACCAGTGGTGCTGGAGATGCATCTGCCAAGGCACGGTAATGTGCGATGATTCCTTCCTGCGTAGGTTTGTTGTAGTAAGGACTTACGGATAAAATTCCAGCGACTCCATAAAAGTCGGTTTGTTCGATTTCGTCTAGTAGTTTCTGCGTAGCATTGCCCCCGAGGCCAAGCATGAGGGGAACGCGTCCCTCGTTGTACTCCACTGCCGCTTTGAGCACCTGGGCCTTTTCCGATGCAGTGAGTGTTGCCGACTCACCCGTTGTACCCAGTACGACCAGGTAGTCCACTCCGCCGTCGATGACATGGTCGATTAAGCGCTTTAAACTATCAAAATCGATACGTTGATCTTCCTGAAATGGGGTGACTAGTGCCACTCCGATACCTTTGAATGCGTTCATGTGGAGTTTTTAAACCAAAAACAAATATAAGGTCTTGGCTTGGTTTTTAGCGAAAAGGATCCTTAAATACGGCTGCAAGTGAAACGTAAATGCAAACCATGTAACTTTAAATCGGCGGTTCTTGTTTGGCCTTAGTTCTGAAAGAAGAATAGGAATCGAGGGTAAAATCGCATCCTCGAAACCAAACTCAAGGCGCTGGTTTATTCGAATTTGAAATACTGCATAAAAAAAGAAGTATTTTAGGTTAAATTTATAGCCGTATCCTCATTTTTCTTTCATTGGAACTTGTAATCATCCTTTTGCTCGTAGTACTGAATGGCGTCTTTGCCATGGCTGAGCTATCCCTTGTTTCTTCTCGGAAGTTCAAGTTAGAGAGTCTGAAAAAGCAGCGAAAGTTGGGCGCCAAAGAGGCCTTAGCCCTTTCGGAGAACCCCACCAAATTTATGTCTACGGTCCAAATAGGCATTACCCTCATCGGTGTTTTGTTGGGTGTATATGGTGGAAAAAACATCACGGATGACCTGGAATCCTTGCTCTTACAGATTCCTTTTTTACAGCCTTATGCGAATACCCTTGCCGTTGGTCTAGTCGTAGTGTTGATTACGTACCTGTCCATTGTTCTGGGAGAATTGTTTCCCAAAAGACTGGGCATGACCTTTCCAGAGCAGATAGCTTTGCGCGTGGCCAAACCCATGCTCTGGCTGTCCAAGTTGACCAGCCCTTTTGTTTGGCTTCTGACTGTTTCCAATGATTTTTTACTCTGGGTTTTTCAAATCAAGCGAACTTCTGACAGTAAAATTTCCGAGGAAGAGTTGAAGGCGCTTATCAAGGAAAGTGCAGAGGGAGGCGAAATCATGGATATTGAGCAGGATATCGTGGAGCGCGTTTTTGAGTTAGGTGATCGACGAATCAACACCTTGCTTACCCATCGAAATGAGTTGGTGTTTTTCAATACGACTGATAGCGAAGAAGTGGTTAGATTGAAAATCAGTGAAGAAAAACATTCCGCCTACCCGCTTTGTAAAGAGGGGGATTTGGATCAAATCGTCGGTATGGTGCTGGTGAAAGACCTCTTCGATTCTAGCCTACAGGAAGGATTTGACTTGAAAAAAATTGCAAAAGTCCCACTTTTTTTGAACGAAAGCATGTTTGCTTACCAAGCTTTAGAATCCTTTAAAGCACATCGGCTGCATTACGGATTGGTCATCGATGAGTATGGAGTCACGGTAGGTATGGTGACCATGGATGATGTGGTAGACGCGCTAGTAGGAGAGTCCACGGAAATGGATCAAACGGATTACGAAATCGTGGAGCGGGAAGATGGTTCTTGGTTGATCGATGGACAATATTCCCTGATCGATTTCGAGAAGTATTTCGACTTTGAAATCTCTTACCAAAACAAAAATTTCACCACTTTGGCAGGTTTAATCCTGCATCAAAGTGGCTATATCCCCAATGTGGGCGATACCGTTATTGTCGAAAAACTCAAACTTGAGGTAATTGACAAGGATGGACAACGGATCGATAAGGTTCTAGTAAGTAGGATTTAAGTGTTCCATATCAGTTAATTGGTAATGAACATCTAAGGAGTTAAAGTCATGTAGATTTGGAGCCTTTTTTCTTATTTGCGGTTTTGAGTGATTTCAGTATAGGTATTTTTTCTACTAGTCATCAAGTGTCCAAGCGTTATTCATCTTATAAAAGGGAATTAATGTTGGAAGGAAATCGATAAATAAAATATGATTTTCGTACTGAATTGATCCTCCACGGCGGACTTATCCGCCGAGGCGGATCCAACTT
>JBEDEY010000043.1:0-2525 GCA_041175425.1 Bacteroidota bacterium
CTGGTATCCCAAAAAGGGATTGCTTCCAAGGATGTGGCGTTTTGGGAAATTTTAAAGAAAAACACAGAAGACATTGGCTCGATATTTAGCCCGCTTCCCTCTTTGATAGGTGGGAATGTCAAAAGTTTGGATGCAGCCAAGAGTCCTGTGATTGGTCAGGTAAGTTTGGGTGTGATTCGTCAGAAGCGGATTTACATTAACCAAGTGCAGGTAAGCCCCTGGAATTACCTAGATCCAAGTTTTAATGACTGCGTAATTGAATTAGACCCTGTATTTCGAACGGATTATCAGACGATCTTCGGCAACGGAGCAGTGGTGCCTGCACGACCTTTGATGGTTGGAACTACGATTGTTGGGTATTACCCCTCCACCAAAAGATGTACTGATTGTAGCTTGTATGCATCTAAACTTAAACCTACATTTTGGATAGACTAATGTCATGCACACACAGAAAGTATCCTTAAATACAAGAAGCTGTCTTAAAGCCCTAATTTGTGGGTTGTTGTGCATCCTTGGGTTTGTAGGTATTGGCATAGGACAAACGGCTACTCATCAAAAGGAGCAGGTATTTTTCCACACCCCAAAGACGCTCTATTTTTCTGGCGAGAAAATATGGTTTGAAGCCAAAGTGAGATTGGGTGAGCAAGCCACTTCCTCGCAGGTTATGTATGCCGAATTGGTAGACCGAAATTCCAACTCGATCGCCCATGTCAAAGTGCCACTTCAGGCTGGGGTTGCCTTGAACTTTATTCCAGTTTCAGATCAAATTCCATCCGATCAATACCTGTTACGCATGTATACCCGGATCAGCCCGTATTTGGATTTGAATCAAGGGGTCGCCCAGCAGCTGGTCACAATCATCAACCCGAAAATTCCACCTCGGGAGGTTGAGTCATCCAGTCGCCAAATTTTCCAATCCTCTAAATCCTACGAAAAGGGAGCTGCTGTCAATTTTGGTTCTTCCAGCACTACTGAAGGACAGGTTTTAGCTTCCGGAATTTCCATTGCCAATCCCTATTTAGCGGAAGAGCAAAAGCAGTTGCTTGCTACCGAAGTGTATGAAAATTTAGCTCTTCAGCCCTTGCTCCCCGAACTCTTTGGTCATTTGGTTCAGGCGAAAGTTGCTTCTTTGGATACTGCACTCACCTATTTTCTATCCCTTCATGGAGCAAAAAGTGCCTTGTTTACAGATCATGTGGATGAGAAGGGCATGCTTCTCTTTGATGCTGGAGGTTTGCGGCATTGGGATCGTTTGATCCTGCAACTTGAAAATGGAGAAGAGATGCCCGGCTTGGAGATGATTTCCCCATTGATTAAAACGAGCTTCCGAACGAATTTCAGTTTTCCTGAACTTTCCTTGGCGCAAGCTGATCTTGAATACCTTCAGTCTCTTCTCAAAGCAGCAGTGGTTCAGCAGGAGTATTTGGAAGTAGCTGACCAAGACTCTTTGGAAGTGGTCACTGGCTTTGTGGAAGATTACAGCTACAGCTTGGACGACTACACTCGGTTTGAAGATGTGGAAACGGTGTTAAAAGAATATGTTCCCAGTGTAGCGGTTCGTCTAAGGGATAAAAAGAAAACGTTTCGACTCCTGGATGAAGCGGAAAAGGGTGTTTTTGACACCAATCCCTTGATTCTAATCGATGCGATGCCGGTATTTGATTCGGATCTATTGGCCTCCTTCAATCCCAAATTTCTTCAGCGATTGGAGGTACTCAACCGTGAGTTTTACCTAAACGACCGCACCTACCCAGGAGTGCTTAGTTTTTCGAGTTACGCCAATAATTTCGGATTATACCCATTGGCTCCAGCGGCACGATTTTTTGATTACCCAGGAATTCAACCCTCGGTGATTCTGGATCGAAACCAATTTGTGCATCCCTCTACTGTCTCGCGAATACCCGATTGGCGAACAGTGCTGTATTGGCAATCTAGCAGTCAAGAACTAAGTACTACACTTCCCCAATTGGCTGGAACATTCGTGCACTGGGAGCAGGTGAATGTAGGCGGAAAGCTAACTATTCGTCGCACATTTTTTGAAGTAAAAGACTAAGGAGTTTTTGCAACTAGTGGGGTGAAGCCTTGAAGTGTAGGAAGTGGTATTAGTCGGGAATTAGGTATTCCATCAGCGTTTTTCCGTAGCGTGTACGAATCAGGTATTGTCCTTGACTCGGGAGGTGACTCAATTGGATTTCACCATTGCTTTGAAGTGGGGTGCTGATCAGTAGATTTCCTGCTAAGTCATACAGATAGCCCAAGCCCTGGTCTAGGTCCGTGACAGCGACAATTTTACGGGAGGAGCCAAAATCAAAATAACTTATCCATGTCTTTCCTTCAGCCAAGGGGAGAGTCATTAGCAGACGCTGTTGCCCATCGTAAAGCTGTGTTTTATTGAATTGTTCCAAGACAAGTAGGGAAGAGTTGCCCTTTTGGTCACTGAGAATTCGAAATTTATCGTCTCGATTTGATTTTGGTGCTTGGGTTTTCTTGATGATTTCCCCGGAAAAAGAAATGTCAAGGATTTC
>JBEDEY010000044.1:0-3197 GCA_041175425.1 Bacteroidota bacterium
CGGTAGATGGACTCCACATCCGTAGCCAAGAGGGCCTTGGATTCATCGGCATTGAAACTGTAATCCGAAAATGCGATTCCCAATGCTTGCCCATCCAGAAGTACACCCACTTCTTCTCCAGTGGTGACTTTGATTTTAACTACGGCCGGGGCACCATTTCGCTGAACCAGGGAACTGTAATAGTTGCCGTCTTTCATCCAGTTGATGCCATACACCGACTTTTGGGAGAAGGTTCCTTTTTTGAAGACGTCCTCCAAACTCACCTTTTTAGGAGTTTGTGCTTGAAGGGAAAAGCTGAACGCAGCCAAAGTGCAGCAAAGCAGTAGGCGGAATTGCCAATTCTTACTCATATTTTTTTATTTTTGGATACAGATCCGGTGAATAGAAAGGCCTAAAGATATAAAATGGCTGAGGGATTCTAAACCTTTGGAGCGTAAACAGAAAATAAGCTATTTCGCAGCGTAAATTTTTCCCCCATGAAGAAGAAAATTGCCTTGGTCACCGGAGGTTTTACAGGTGAATCCGTGATCTCCCTGAAAAGTGCTGCTGTCGTAGAAAAAACCATTGACAGATCCCTTTATGAGGTCTTTACGATCTACATCTATCCAGGGGATTGGTACCATTTGACCGCTTCAGGTGAAAAAATAGCGGTGGATCTCAATGATTTCAGCCTGCAGTTGGAGGGTCAAAAAATCACTTTTGATGGGGTGTTTACCATTCTCCATGGATCTCCAGGTGAAGATGGCAAGTTGGCGGGGTACTTTGACTTGCTGGGGATTCCCTACACGACTTGTGACCAACTGACTTCTGCGATCACGATGAACAAGGGCTACACCAAGGCCATTGTGCAGACCATCCCGGAATTGCAGGTAGCTCGATCCATGCAGCTATTTGAGCAGGAGCCTACAGCTGCAACTAGAATTCAGGAAGAACTTCAATTGCCCTTATTTATCAAACCCAACAATGGCGGAAGTTCCATCGGCATGAGCAAGGTGAAGACTTGGGAAGAACTTCCTGAGGCCTTGGACAAAGCCTTTGCAGAGGACGCTCAGGTATTGGTGGAGGAGTTTGTGTCGGGAAGGGAATTTTCAGTGGGGATATTTAAAGCGAATGGCCAGGTTACCGTTCTGCCTGCCACGGAAATTGTTAGCAGCAGGGAGTTTTTTGATTACGAGGCCAAGTACGTACCCGGTGTATGTGAGGAGATCACTCCAGGCCGCATGAATTCGGAGGAGGTAGCACGGGTGGAGCGCATTGCGAAAAAAGTCTATGCCGTCCTCAACTGCAAGGGCGCGGTACGAATCGATTATTTCCTCCAGGAAGATACGGGGGCCTTTTATTTTATCGAAATCAACACCGTTCCTGGCCAAACAGAGACCAGCTTGATCTCGCAGCAGGTGCGGGCCACGGGCATGGAGGTTTCCGTGTTTTACACACTCCTGATTGAGGAGATGTTTGCAGCAGCCAAGAAGTAAGCGTTATTTTGGGCAAGATTTGCTTTTCCTTTCTTCAAAAGGCGGCATTTTTTGCAATAAGTTCTATTTTTGTGAAAGAAAGCAATCGCTAATGATTCAAAAATTATTTCCTCTGGACAAAAACTACATCCTTCGCCAGGCCCAAACGGTCATGGAAGAGGAGTTGTTGGACCAGATGGTAGTTGAATTAAAAGCGTCTTACACCCAGCTTTATAATCCTTTGCAGCTGATGGATCAAACCTACCGCTTGATTTTGGAGCGGAATGAGTTTCCTCGCGAGCGGATTCGATTGATTTACAGACAGCTTTGTGGTGTCTATCGCTACCGTCACGGCGACAATCAACTGGAGCTTCTATTTGATGGGCGCACCCAAATTGAGAAGTTCCAAGAAGACTGGAAAGCATGCTTATTGTCCTATGTGAGGCAGCTGGGACAGCACGAGCCTTACGTAAAGACCCTACTACGGATGACGGTATTGCACGATACCGAATCCCGTGCCGAATGGGCAGAGAATCACTGCAAGGCCTTTATCAACCAATTTTTTGAGTTGAAAGTAATCAAAAGACAAGGCGAGCTACTGCTGAAGGTCTCCTAATTCTTAGATTTTTTTTGACGAAACCCCTTAGAAATTAGGGCTAAGCAGGTATTTGCTGTAGAATTCATCGATCACTTTGACTGCTTCCGTAGCGGTATCTACCACACAAAAAAGCTCCAGATCGGATTCACTGATGTACTGCAAATCTTCTTGCAGGAGTCTACTTTTGATCCAATCCACCAATCCACTCCAATAATCTTTGCCAACCAATACGATTGGGAAACGACCAATTTTGTTGGTTTGGATAAGGGTAAGCGCTTCAAAAAACTCGTCTAGGGTACCAAAACCTCCAGGTAGCACGACAAAGCCCTGTGAGTAGCGAACAAACATGACCTTGCGAACAAAGAAGTAGTCAAAGTTGAGCAGCTTGTCCCGGTCGATGTAAAGGTTGTTAAACTGTTCGAATGGAAGTTGGATGTTGAGTCCCACGGACTTTCCTCCTTCAGAGAAAGCGCCTTTATTGCCCGCTTCCATGATGCCTGGGCCTCCACCTGTGATCACCCCATAGCCATGCCGTACGAGTTTGGCGGCGATTTCTTCGGCCACCTTGTAGTAGGCATGATCTCTTGGAGTCCGGGCAGAACCAAAAATGGTGACGCAAGGGCCGATTTTTGCCAACTTATCAAAGCCTTCCACAAACTCAGCCATCACCTTAAAAATGGCCCAGGAGTCGGCACTTTTTATTTCGTTCCAATCCCGTTCTTTAAAGGCGTTTCGGATTCGTTCTTCCGATTTTTTTTCTTCTGGCTCAGTCATTTGATTCCTTATTTTTTGTTCAAGGATACGATTCCCACGCAGTAAAGATGATAAATTTTAAAAAATCAATACAAGTCACTGATTTAGAGAAGAAAAAAATCAATTTGCTTTCTAGGGCAAATACCCGAAAGGCCTGCTAATTTTGTGTGTTAACTCGATCTAAATGAATCTTCTTGAAAAGTCCCAAGCCGTAGAAACCCTATTTGGGGAGTTGGAGGAGCAATCCAAGCAATTCCATGCAGAAGCGGGGATGGGCTGTATTTCGGGATGTGGCTTTTGCTGTTCCAATCCAGAAGTGCCTGCATCGGCCCTGGAGTTTTTGCCTTTGGCTTTTGACTTGTATGAAAAGGGACAGGCAGAGGAGCTTGCTG
>JBEDEY010000045.1:0-3857 GCA_041175425.1 Bacteroidota bacterium
AACTCATACAATAGACTAGTTAAAAACAATAAACAGATTTACTTCTTGGTGAATGATCTTGTTTTTTAAGCGCTTTTTTTAAAGTAGAATTCAAAAAACTTGGGGTTTTTAAAATCCATTAATCCGGCTTCGCAGCCTTTTCTACTTCTTAATTCTCTCCCTTACTTTCCGAATCGGATGCAGTTGATTCCTCAGTTTTTTCTGGCACTTTAGACGAGACTTTTGGACCATCTTCATCTTGCGCATCTTTTTTGCTCGAAGATTTTTTCACCTCCTTTTTAGGACTTTCCTTCTCAGAAAAACTTTTTTTGAAGTCTCCCCAAAAAAGGAATATCGTTAGCACTAGAACCAAAAATGCTAGCGTTAAGGCCGCCATTTTTAAAGTTTTTCCATCAAAAGGCCCTTTGTTTGCCCTTTCAACTCGAACTGTAGAAGATTTCTGAAAGTCACTGATCGGAATAGCCTCCACTACAAGTGGCTCCTCCTCCAGATTTTGGATTTGGGCATCTTCAATCCTAAACGCAAGCGCAGTAAAATTATCCTTGGAAAGTTCTTCGCATTTACGCTTGAGTTGATTTAAAATTTGGCCGCAGGACTCCTCCTTCGAAAACAATTCTTCAAGTTCTTCATCCATCCAACTTTCTAAAACCCCATCCGAACAAAGCAGAAAATAGTCATTGGGGCGAAGGTCTTGAATAAGTTTAGAATCGGCCTTAACCGGCTTGCTAGTTCCTTGGACAGCGCGGGTAATGATATTGGATTTTGGGTGATTGATCGCCTCCTCCTGAGTAATTAATCCCATTTCTACGGCTTCATTCACCCAGCTATGATCCTTAGTCACAAAGTGGACTTTTCCGGACCTAAATTGGTATACCCTGCTATCTCCTACCCAGGCCACATAGACCCCATTCGATCGAACATGAGCTAAGGTTAAGGTGGTCGCCATACCTAAGGATTGCTGATTTTCCTCCAGGTAGGCAGCCATACTGGATTCGGCGAGGGGAAGGGCTATATCAATAGAAGCGTTGTGGTCCTCAGAAAAAGATTTCAAAATAGATCTGCAGACAATATCGGAGGCGATTTCTCCTTTATCCAAGCCCCCGACTCCATCACAAACTACATAGGTGGATTTAGAGATATAGCCACAATTGTCCTCATTGTTTGCTCTTTTTCCTACTTCAGAAATGTACTCCTGTTCTAAAATTTTTACCATGGTTATTTTAGATTTTAAATAAATCCAATGGCTGATTCATCCATTCCAAAATCCTCCATTCCGTAATCCATTTCATTGTAGCTCTGTGGGGTTTCCATTGCTTCAAAATCCATCCCTTCAAGTTCACTCGTGTAGGGATTAGAGACAGGATTGTCGTAAAAAGATTCCCAATCGATCGATTCAAAATCTCCTGTTGGTGCTTCGGCTACCTCATCCATAAAATAGGATTCTTCCTCAGCGATAAACATAGTGGATTCAGAGTTTTGCGGATATTCAAAAGAGTCACCATCTGGAACAATTAAATTGTGACCGGCATAAATCAAATCTGGATCAGAAATATGTGGATTTAATTCCATCAGGTGCTCCACACTGGTATTGTTAGCAGTTGCTATTTCAGAAAGCGTATCCCCTGGCTGAATTTCATACAGATACGAATCCATCATACTTACTTCTTGAAAGCCACAATATCCACAGTCCACATAGTCCGTATTTTCAGCCAGCATCAGGTCGTTGGTGAATAAGGAATCAAGGGAATTCCCGTACTCCGTGTAAGAAACTGTAAACCCATCCACTGTTTGAAATTCTGCAGTCTGGATATCAGATTGCCCATCCCCATCAATATCCAAGAAGGAAACCGAGTAGACATTCCCCTCTTGGTCTATACCAGAAATTTCAAGAGAGGACATCCCGTCCAAATTTACTTCCCCTCCGAAATCTACCGGTTCTACCTGAACAGGCTCTTCTTCTACAGTAGGAGAGGCTTCCGCCAAAGGCACTTCTTCAGCAGTAAGCGTTTCATCAGCTTCGAATGGATTTCCTACCACCTCCTTGATCTCCTCAGAATAAGTAGCTCCTAAGGCTACGCCTGCTACCCCACTGGCAACTGAAGCAGCTGCTCCTGCCACAACAATAGGGGTTACGGATTTATTCGATTTGGAATCCTTAACAAATTCCTCCGCAGATTTCGAATTGGAATTATCTTGAGAAGCATCTACTTGCACTTTTTCGTTGTCCTTTTCCGGACCTTTTTCTGCTGCCTTAGGCTCTGAATTTTCTGGCTTCTGGCCAGAACTCATCACCACTGTTTTTTCACTCTTGTCTGAAGGTTCAGAATTCGAAAGTTGAGTTTTATCTTCCATGATCAATTAAAATTTAGGGTGATTTTACTTAGGCCAACAATTACAAAATCATCTTTTTGAAAAGGGTATTTTTGAGATGGTTTTAACCTCAACTTATTTTTATTGAATGTTCCATTCAAGCTGCCCTTATCCTCTAGAGTTATAAATAGCTTTCCTTCATTTTCTTCGAGCGACACCTCAAGATGCTTTCGGCTCACATGATCGTCCTCAATTTGAAAATCAGCCTCTGAACTAGTAGACTTTCTACCCAAGGTATTTTTTCCCATTTTCAATGGGAACTGTTGGATTTTGTCCTTGGACTGAACCACCAAAAATGGCCCAAGCCTTATGATGTTCTTTACCCCACATTTAGGGCAATTAACAGCGACTTGAACTTTTGTGATTGTTGCTTCATCAATTTTGTACGGCGCCTGACAATTGCCGCATTTAAAATATTTCATTTCATCTATATTTAGTTTTACACTTAAAACAGTCTCTTATGGTAATCCACGGCTTTTTTTGAAAGGATTCACTGCATCTAGGGCAAGCATACACTTCTAAAAACGCGTCTTCAAAAGTTAAATCCCCTCTAATTTTATTGGATTCCTTTTGACCCAAATACCTGCCTAAAATACCTCCTCCACTCATCAGTAAAATCCCTCCTAATCCACCAGTAGCCCCTGTAAATGCTGCAGCAGCTAACCCAAAAACAGCGCCCCCAATACCAAAACCATTAGCCGCCGATGTCGCTTGATTAAGTCGATTGTTGTACTCCTTCCAAACATTTTCCAACTCTTTGAATTTTATCGCTTCCTCAGCGGTTGGTGTGGTTGTTAGGCCAACTGAAGAGGGTGGCGGTGAAGGCTTACTCGGAGAAGGGATAAATTTCTTTTCTAATAAAACTAAGTCTGGAAAATACTTTTTTAGGGGCAAGGAAATGTTGTTTCCTAGCCGCACCTGTGCAGAAGACGAAAATTGATAGCGTTTATTCGGAGTCAATCGCTCTTCATCCACAAATGTGCCGTTGGTAGAATTAAGGTCTTCAATTTCAAATATCACAGGCGTTAATAACCGCATTTGAGCATGGATTTTGGATACTACTGTCTGATCCAATCGAATGGCGCAAGAAGCATCCCTCCCTATAGTTTTGAAGGCATTGACATCGTGTTTCGCCAGATCCTCTAGTTTGGCATTGTCTCTGTCAAATAAAACAGTCTTCCCTCCAGAATTCAGTTGAAGGGAGCCTTGATTGAAAAGGATGGTTTTATCGTCATCTTGGTGTTGATTTGAGGCGCTATCCGTCAAATTAGGAAATTTGATTTTTAGAAAATCCAATTCGTAATCTTTAGAAAGCGTTACTTTATGCTGCGAGGCAATGGGAACACGAACATTGGGTTTGATTTGTCTCCCGTTAAGGAACGTGCCATTTGAACTTCCTAAATCTTGTATGAAGAGTTGATTTCCTTCTTTTATTAAAAGGGCATGTTTTCGGGAAACACGATTCATCGGATCATATACCAAATAAT
>JBEDEY010000046.1:0-9991 GCA_041175425.1 Bacteroidota bacterium
GTATCGCCAAGCAATTGATTAGTACCTAGCTTTATTTTTTTCTCAGCTTGGATTTCTTCTTCGTAGGAGGATAGGAGAGTGTAGCTGAGTTGGTAGTTGTCCAAACTGGCATTTTCTTCAATTTTTTCTACTACAAACTGAAGTTTATAGGAGGTGTCAGAAAGCTTGATTGGGATTATTTTTAATCCCAGCCGTGCATAAATCGAATACCGAAGTGCTTGATCTGTGCTGCTGAGGGTTGTTTGTCCAATAGTCGGGATGGATAGGGTGACAAACAAACAGAATAAAGGCAGTAGCTTGAAGTACTTTTGATTCATTTGGTTAAGTTCTCAGGTTTTAAAAATTAGCCTTACTTTTGCCAAAATACTAAAATTTCTAATGGCTACCTATACAACGGAAATTGCTTCAGATAAGTTGATCAGTGACAATCCCATTCATCAACGATTGCTCAAAGCTTATATTGCTGCTAAACCCTGGATCTCTGGAAATTTGCTTGAGATCGGCTGTGGAGAAGGAAGAGGTGTGGAGGAATTGCTTCCACATGCAGATCAGTACCTGGGTTTGGATAAAATCGGTGAAGTAATTCAAACTTTGCAACAAAAATATCCTGGCGTAGCTTTCAAGCAAGCTGTGATTCCTCCCTTTGAAGGGATTGCGGACAATACTTACGATACCATTGTGAGTTTCCAGGTGATCGAACACATCTACGAAGACCGTCTTTTCCTCCAAGAAATCTACAGAATGCTGAAGCCGGGTGGAAAAGCCATTATTTCTACTCCAAATAACACGCACACGCTCTCCCGAAATCCTTGGCATGAGCGCGAATACATCCCACAGCAACTGATTGACTTGGCTCAGCCGATTTTTGATCGCATTGAAGCGAAAGGAATTGGGGGAAATGGAAAGGTTTGGGCCTATCACGAAGCCAATCGCAAGTCTGTTCAAAAAATCATGCGCTTTGACATCCTAGACCTTCAGCACAAGTTACCCAATTCAGTATTGAGATGGCCTTATGAATTCTTGAACCGATTCAATCGAAACCGTCTGCACCGGACACAAGGAGCTGCGGTGGTGGATATTTCCCATGAGGATTACCTGGTGGTGGAAGACCCAAAGGAAGGACTGGACTTATTTTACATCCTCTGGAAGAAATAATTGGTACACGCAGACAGTTAACAGTTAACAGTCCACGGTCCACAGCTCAGGTAATTGAACTTCAAATTTTATTCCTTTTGATTTTAAAGCGATATATCGAAAATCGATTTGTGCGAGCAGGTAGGGAGAAAAACGAAAAAGGCCAGCAGAACTGATTCTGCTGGCCTTTTTTATAAAATTTAGCTATAGCACTCCAAAGTAATTAAAATAAGTGCTGAGGTTAAATGAGGTCTGCTGTGGACCGTGGTCTGTTAGCCGTTGAACTCCTCAATTACCTCTTTATCAAACTGCTCGGTTCCTCACTTTCTTTTCCAATCAGGCTTTCCAACCTCTTTTTAAGTTCGAGCGATTTTTCGGTGTAGCCACGTTCTTCCAGTAAGGGTATAAAGTACTTTAGCATCTCAATGGATACCAGCAACTCTCTATCGTATCCCAAGTCATTCTTGGTGTAGAAAGTGATCATGTCGAAAGAGCGTTTTGAAATCCGGTCTATGATTTCCAATGCTTTTTCATCTTCTCCTACTTCAAAAAACAAAGGAACGGATTGACCACTGCTCAGGTCGTAAGGCACCGCTTTGTCAGGAATCGTTTCCAAACCAAAATTCAAGAGTTTGGCTGCATCTGCTAACTTGTCCTCTTCAATCAGCGCAAGGGCAATTGAATTGAGTGCGCTGCGGTGGTTGGAGGTAAATCTGCGGTATTCCTCATCCAAGTACACATTGGGGTCATTCATGCCTCGGAAGGCGAAATTCTCCATGTAATTCTTCATAGCCAAGTTGGTATTCACCAATTCTTCTCGGACTGTGTCTGGCTTGCGAATGGGGAGTAGTCGGTAGGTCAAGCCTTCCATGACCACATGCTCATCAATGTTCAACCCTAAGGTAGATAAGGAAGTATTGTTGAAATAGATCGGACGTTCCCAGTTGTTGCTCACAATCAAGTCCAGCAACATGAGCGTTCCTTTGGTGACGTAATTTCCACCCACCTGCAAGTTCATCTGTGGCACAAATAAGTCCTTGAACTGTGGGGGAACAATCTCATCATTTGCTAGGAAGCTGCTGTCGACATCCAAAATCAAATTTCGAGAAGGAACCATGTTGAGCACGGTTTTTCCGGAGGTTTTCATTTGAAGCAATTCAGACCCGCTGTTGATCAATTTGAGGTATTCACGTGCAGAAACGGCCTGTAATCCTTCCTTTTCCATCACATAGATCACATCGTTTGTGCCTTTTTGATAGCGTTCAGGAGCTAGGGAGAATGGCAAAGCCTCAGATTCATTGGCTGGCCGAGTCATCTGATCTACATACCAGTCGGTGTCAAAATAACTCAAGACAATTACCCGAACATCTGTACGGAAGTTTTCGACTTCCTGCACGTACCAGAGTGGAAAGGTGTCGTTATCTCCTCCAGTAAATAGAATGGCATTTGGCGCACAAGAAGCTAAGAAATTTCGTGCCGCATCCACGGAGAAATACCTGCCTTTCCGGTTGTGATCGTCCCAGTTTTCAGACGCCATCAATCCTGCTACAGGTAGGGTCAATAGGGTTGCCGCCAATCCAGCTGTTGTTAGGTTTTTGGTGGCTTTATTCAAGCCATGCGCAAGGGCGAGGGCACCCAAGCCAATCCATATCGCAAAGGCATAAAAGCTACCCACATAGATGTAGTCGCGCTCTCTAGGCTCAATCGGAGGGGAGTTGAGGTAGAGTACCAATACTACCCCCATCATCAAGAAGAGCATGAGATTCACGTAGAAGAACTTCTGATCTTTCTTTGCTTGGAAGAAAAAGCCGACCAATCCCAAAATCAAGGGGAGCATGAGGTAGTTGTTGTGTGCCTTGTTATCCGTGATGTATTCAGGATACTTGTCCGAGAAGGCATCTGCAATTCCTAGCCAATTTGCATCGGAGAAGTCACTTTCTCTTCCAGAGAAGTTCCACAAGAAGTATCGCCAATACATGTGTCCCAGCTGGTGGCTAAACATGAAATACAAGTTGTCCCCGAAGGTAGGTTCCTGCCCTTCTTTTAAGCCCAATTTGGCGCGGTAGATCCGCTTGTGGCTCTCCTGGGTGGAGTAGATTCGAGGGAGAATTGTGGTTTTTTCAGGATCGTAGGTATTCTTCAAATCGTAGTCTACAATCTCGTACGAATTCTTGCCCTTCATGTATATGGGGTCTCCTTCTTCTTGATCAGTTAACGTAGCGGTGAAGTATTGCCCATGCAATAGGGGTCTGTAGCCGTATTGCTCACGCTTCAAGTAAGAAACATAACTGATAATGTCTTTGGGTGCATTTTCATTGATAATCGGATCCTGGTTGGACCGTACCACAATCAATGCATAGCTTCCATAACCAATCAAAATAAAGGTGAGCGAAAGCAAAATGGTGTTTAGAACTGCCATCTCTCGCTTGATCGAAAAGCGAAATGCCAGGACAAGGGCAGTCACAAAAAGTAGGATGAAAAATACGATTCCGGATCCAAAAGGCAATCCCATGGAATTGACCATCCAGATTTCCATTCCTCCTGCAAGACTTGGGAGACCAGGAATGATCAAGTTATTGATGATGATCAAGGCTACTCCACCCAAGAACATCGCGAATATCGCGCCTTTTAAACTTGGGTTTGGATACTTCTTGAAGTAATAAATTAAGGCTAGGGCAGGAAGTGTCACCAAGTTGAGCAAGTGAACCCCAATGGAGAGGCCTACTAGGTAGGCGATAAATACCATCCACCTGTTTTCTTCTTTGGGGTCTTTGATCACATCCCACTTCAAAAACGCCCAAATCACAATGGCGGTGAAGAAAGAAGACATGGCATATACTTCTGCTTCTACAGCAGAAAACCAGAAACTATCTGAAAAAGTGTACACCAAAGCGCCTACCATACCAGCTCCCATTAAGGAGATAGTTTGGCCCTTGGTTTCTTCTCCTTCTACAACGGAGAAGAGACGCTTGCCCATCAAGGTGATGGACCAAAAAAGGAAAAGAATGGTGAAGCCAGCGAAGAGTGCACTACCAATATTCATCCAATAAGCCACCTGCAAGGGGTCACCCATGGCAAGGAATCCAAACATGCGGTAGACCAACAACATGAAGGGAGCACCGGGAGGATGGGGAACTTGGAGCTTGTAGGAAACGGCGATAAATTCCCCTGGATCCCAAAAACTAGCCGTTTGCTCGACAGTAAGGATGTATACGAGCGTGGAGATGGCAAAAATAAGCCAACCGCTGAGGTTGTTGATTTGCTTGTAAGTGAGCATTAATTCGGTCAATTAGAGCTACGAAACTATGAAATTTTAGACCAACTCGGGAATTTTTGAATTTTTTAACCTTTGCAAATACTGCCGAACTTAGTCATGTGACAAAGATTACTGGATGTAAGGTTGGGCTGACCGTACCTTTGTAAGGTAATTTGAAAACTAAACCAACATGCTACCTAAAGCCAAAACATTTCAAGAGCTAATCGACGGGGATACCCCGGTATTGGTAGATTTCTTTGCCGAATGGTGTGGCCCATGCAAAATGATGCAACCCATTTTGGAAGACACATCCAAGCAGCTTGGAGACAAAGTAAAAATTGTAAAAGTAGATGTAGATCGCAATCCTCTTGCTGCTAGTAAATTTCAAGTAAGGGGAGTACCTACCTTGGTGCTTTTTGCCAAAGGAGAGATCGTCTGGAGACAATCTGGCGTCGTACCTACCCATCAACTTGTTCAAATCATTGAAAGCACCGTTTTAGCGAAAATCTAGGCTCCTGTGACAAAAGTCATTCAGTGGTCGAATTCCAACGTCTAATTTTACCCATTCCAATTGAAACAATAAAAAAATCAGAATATGAAAATCGAACAAATCTATACCGGATGTTTGGCACAAGGGGCCTACTACATTGAGTCAGAAGGGGAGGTAGCAATCATCGATCCCCTCAGAGAGGTACAACCTTACATTGAAAAAGCAGCAAGACGAAATGCCAAAATCAAGTATGTGTTTGAAACGCATTTTCATGCTGACTTCGTTTCTGGGCACAAAGACCTCGCAGCGAAGACTGGTGCAAAAATTGTTTACGGTCCTACAGGAATGAAAATGGGTTTTGAAGCCATCATTGCGGAGGACAATCAGGTATTTACCTTGGGTAAGACAAAAATCAAAGTACTTCATACTCCAGGACACACTACAGAGTCGGTTTGCTATTTATTAACCAACGAGGAAGGAAAAGAAGAGGCTATTTTTACAGGAGACACCTTATTTATTGGTGATGTGGGACGTCCAGATCTTGCCCAGAAGGTAGTCAAAGACCTAACTCAGGAGATACTTGCAGGCTACCTGTATGATTCCTTGAGAAATAAGGTAATGCCTCTTTCAGACGACTTGATCGTTTATCCAGCTCATGGAGCAGGTTCCGCATGTGGTAAAAACATGAGCAAGGAAACATCCGATACCTTGGGTAATCAAAAGAAAACCAATTATGCTTTGCAGCCGATGACCAAAGAAGCGTTTATCAAAGAAGTATTGCATGGTTTGACACCTCCTCCGGCCTATTTTCCTCAAAACGTAATGATGAATATCGAAGGATACGACAGCATCGATGAGGTACTGGAAAGAGGAGTGAGACCGTTGAGTCCAGCTGAATTTGAAGCAGCAGCCAACGAAACCTCTGCCTTGATTTTGGATACTCGTGATGCGCAGTCATTTGCGAAGGGCTTTGTACCCAATTCCATTAATATTGGCATCGACGGAAGTTTTGCAGTTTGGGTAGGTGCGATGATTCCTGACTTGAAGCAAGAGATTTTGGTGATTGCTGAAGAGGGAAGAGAGGAAGAGGTCATTACTCGATTGGCGCGAGTGGGCTATGATTATTCCATCGGATACTTGTCAGGTGGATTTGCTGCTTGGAAAAATGACGGCAGAGAAGTGGATTCCATCACTTCAATCTCTGCTGCTGAATTTGCTAAGATCAAAGCAGGAGATCCAACTATTCATGTTCTTGATGTTCGCAAAAATTCTGAGTACCTATCAGAGCATGTCCTTGAAGCTGAAAATGCGCCGCTTGATTACATCAACGACAGCATGTTGAAAGTGGATAAAAACAAAACCTACTATGTGCATTGTGCGGGTGGGTACCGTTCCATGATCTTTAGCTCAATTCTAAGAGCTAGAGGCTTTGACAACCTAATCGATGTCGCTGGTGGATTTAAGGCCATCAAGGAATCAGGCGAAATTGAGGTTTCGGCTTATGTTTGTCCTAGCTCCTTGCTGTAAGGTCCAAAATGAGATCTTCCTACTGAAGGATTCATTTGATCAATGAATGTCAATTAAAAGATAAATCCTAGTTATTTTACAAGTAAAATAGAACTAGTAAACCTATACAACACCTATGAATGAATTTATTGAATGGGTTTCCCAGCCCTGGCCTTGGTATGTGGCTGGCCCCATGATTGGACTCACAGTACCGGCGCTCCTTATCCTTGGTAACAAGACCTTTGGCATCTCCTCCTCCTTGCGACACATCTGTGCTGCTTGCGTTCCTGCAGGGATTCCTTTCTTTACTTACAATTGGAAAAAAGAGATTTGGAATCTCCTCTTTGTCCTAGGAACAGCTATTGGTGGTTTTATTGCCATGAATTTCCTTGCCAATCCGGATACGATTGTCATATCGGAATCAACCCAATCCGATTTGAGAGCTTTGGGAATCACTAATTTTTCAGATTTAATGCCTACAGAGATTTTCAACTGGGACACAGTGCTTAGTGGTAAAGGGATTCTCTTCTTTGTGATTGGAGGTTTGTTGGTAGGATTTGGAACACGCTATGCAGGTGGATGTACTTCAGGACACGCGATTATGGGCATCAGTTCCTTGCAATGGCCTTCTCTTGTAGCTACCATTTTCTTCATGTTGGGTGGGTTTTTCATGACTCATGTCTTGCTGGAGCCCTTAATGAAATTAGTTGGATTTTAATCTTTAGAACTCATGTCAAAAAATATAAATCAAACGGAAGATCCTAACTGCGTAGCACCTAACTCTAGCCAAACCAAAGACAAAGGCTTGGCCTTATTGAAATATGTGCTCATTGGAACTATCTTCGGAATTGTTTTTGTGAAAGCAGAAATCATTTCTTGGTTTCGAATTCAAGAAATGTTTCGCTTCCAATCCTTCCACATGTATGGGGTCATCGGTTCTGCAATTGTGACAGGGATTATTTCAATCCAGTTGATCAAGCGATTGAATATCAAGTCTATCCATGGAGAAACGATCATTATCCCTACCAAAGAATTTAAAAAAGGCCAAGTGATTGGTGGTTTTATATTTGGACTTGGCTGGGCAATTACTGGAGCTTGCCCAGGACCTCTGTTTGCTCAAATCGGCAGTGGCTACACGGTGGTTTTGGTTACCTTGATTTCAGCTTTAGCCGGTACTTGGTTGTATGGAAAATTTGAGAAGCATCTTCCAAACTAATGGAGTCAGTAATAAAAAGAGTATGGAATGCCACCTTTGAGAAAGGGTGGCATTTTTAATGGAATACTTTTTTAACGATGATTCGGATAAAAACAATGATCGTCAAGACGATGCTACCCACAATTACAAATTCCATAGCGCGCTAGTTTACTGGTAAACTCAAAGACTCCAAGAATAGTTTGTTCCGTTGGTGGAATTGGTAAGACTTTCCCTCGCTTTCTCCTTACATTTGACCCGTTTTGTAGCCAACACGAGTTATGAATTACCTTTCCCAACGCCGGGTTGCTCTAGGAGCGCTATTTTTCTTTATGGGAATATGCTTTGCCAGCTGGGCGGCTCGTATTCCTGATATTCAAGCCAAATTTCAACTTTCCGAAGGGGAATTGGGGACTTTGTTACTTTGTTTGCCTATTGGTTCCATGGTAGGATTGCCCATTGCGGGCTGGTCGGTTCATCATTACGGAAGTCGTAGTGTGATTTTGATTTGCAGTTTTGCCTATGCTTTGACACTGCCTTTGATTGGTTTGGCTCCGAATCCTTGGGTAATTGTACCTGTGCTGATGCTTTTTGGTACATTGGGCAACATCATGAATATTTCCCTCAATACACAGGCCTTGGGATTAGAGGATCAGCTGGGAAAAAGTATTTTAGCTTCTTTTCATGGCCTCTGGAGCATGGCTGGATTTACTGGCGCTGGTCTCGGTGCGGGCATGATTTTACTCCAATTTTCACCGGCAGCTCATTATGCAGTGGTGGCGCTATTGTCGGTGGTGATCATTCTATTTTCTCAAAAATATGTACTCAATGACAAGCGGGAGAAGGATGGGGCAGGAGGATTGGTTCTAAAAAAACCAGACCAGCTACTGCTGAGAGTTGGTTTGATTTCTTTTTTAGGGATGATGGCCGAAGGCTGTATGTTTGACTGGAGTGGTGTTTATTTTAAAAAAATCCTGGAGGCCGAACCTGCCTTGGTTTCTGTTGGTTACGTCTGCTTTATGGGTGCAATGGCCTCTGGAAGATTTGTAACGGATAAGGCCACCAATCGCTATGGGAAGATTCCTGTACTTCAACTGAGTGGCATCCTTATTTTTCTAGGCTTAGTTCTAGCGGTGCTGTTTCCTAGTTTATATACTGCAGCACTTGGATTTTTATTAGTGGGCTTTGGGGTGGCATCTATTGTGCCTGTTTCTTACGGCATTGCGGGAAGATCGAAGTTGTATTCTCCTAGTGTGGCTTTAGCAATGGTTTCCACGCTCTCGTTTTTCGGCTTTTTGGTGGGGCCGCCTGTGATTGGATTTATAGCAGAGGCATTCAATTTAAAAATTTCATTTGCACTTGTAGCCATCAACGGCCTAGGTATTTTATTGCTCACTAGTTTTGGCAAACAGGTTTTTCATGCGCAAGAAAACGCAGCAGGAACATGAGTTTACCCGAGAATTTTCAATTTGAAAAGGTATTCGAAGTAGGAGCCTATCAAGTTCATCCACATGGTAACATGCGGATATCCTGCTTGGCAGATTTTTTTCAAGAGATCGCTTGGAAGCATGCTGATTCCGAAGGCTTTGGTAGGTCTTTATTGGAGCAACAGTTGATGTGGGCGCTTTCAAGAATTGAAATCAAAGTGAGCCAATTTCCTTTTTGGGGGGATCGCCTTCGGATTTTCACTGGAGGGAGAGGACAGGCAGGAGCCTTTGCATTTCGTGAGTTTTTGGTTTGGAACGAACAGGAAGAAGTGGTCGCTCGAGCGATGTCTTCCTGGTTGCTGGTGCATATCGAGAAAAAGCGAATACTAAAGCCAGAGTCAGTACTTCCAGCATCCCTTTTCAATCCCCGGGTAGCTCCAAGCTGGCAGCCGATCAAATTGGAGGCTTCTGGAGCAGAAATAGCGCATGAAATCATCCCTGTACAGCATTCTGATTTGGACCTTTACAACCATGTCAATCATACCAGTTACATCCGTTGGGTTGAAAATAGTGCCGCAGCTCAAGGTGTTTTTCCTACTCAACTTGCAGTCAACTATTTATCAGAATGCAAAGGGGGCGATGTGGTACACTTAACACATTTAGGATCTGGCAACTCCCCCTATTTCCAAGGTAGGGTCCAGGATAAACTGGTTTTTGAAGCACAGATTGAATTCGAATAGCTTTGGGATCTTTCACGCTCGTTTTATTACGAGCGGCGATTCATTATTTTTTTGTGTTTTAGGTAGATTGAGTGACGAGAGTCACAGGAAATTAGAGATTGGTTGACACAACTTTGTATCTTACCCAAAGAATCTAATTCCGATGATGCAGCCATTTGTTAAGCTTATCACTCTTTTAGTAGCCCTTTTAGGACTTACTGTCTCCTTGGTAGTGGGAATAGGGCTTGTGCTATTTTTGTCATTTTC
>JBEDEY010000047.1:0-15740 GCA_041175425.1 Bacteroidota bacterium
CTTGATCGTGCGCCAGTTCAGGCTTCGAGGTATGGAATTTCTTTAAACCACAAACCAAGTCAAGGTGGATTTAGTGGGGGCGAATCGCTCGTATTTGAAGTAGCGGGTACCACTGCAACTATCCAGGTAGCTGACTTGACCATCCAAGGCAAGCACAACCTGCTCAACGCCCTGGGTGCTGGGGTAGCTGCACTTTTGGCTGGTCTGACCGAAGCACAGCTGCTTAGCGGTTACCAAACTTTCAAAAATGCGGCGCATCGCATGGAGCTTGTTCGTGTGCTCGACGGGGTACGCTACATCAATGACAGCAAGGGTACCAATGTGGAGGCTACGTTTTATGCACTAGGGAGCTACAAGGAACCCATGATATGGATTGCAGGCGGAGTGGATAAGGGAAATGATTATTCGGTATTGACCCCCTTGGTTATAGATGGGCAAGTGAAAGCCTTGATCTGTTTGGGTACCGACAATGAAAAATTGAAAACTGCATTTGCGCCACACATCGCTCAAATCCGAGAAACGCAAGATATACGACAGGCAGTAGCCTGGGCTCAGGAACTGGCCGAAAATCAAGAGGTAGTGCTTTTGTCTCCCGCTTGCGCCAGTTTTGACCTATTTAAGAATTACGAAGATCGAGGAGATCAATTTAAAGCAGCCGTGGCCGCATTACTTCAAAATCAAAGCGCATGAATCAGCTAAAGGCATGGATAGATGAGCAATTCAAGGGTGACCCAATCATTTGGGCCATCGTGATCTTGCTATCTATGTTTAGCATTCTGGTGGTCTATTCTGCTACAGGCACTTTGGTGTATGCAGCAAAAGACGTGGATACGGAGCAGTACCTTTTCAAGCATTCCAAGCTCGTATTAGCTTCCTTGGTCGTGATGTGGTTGGCACACAAAATCCCTTACCGGAAATATGCCCTTTACGCAAGGCTATTTATGTTTTTGTCTATCCCGCTGTTGGTAGTCACTTATTTGTTTGGTTCCAATATCAACGAAGCCAATCGTTGGTTGGTAATCCCAGTAATTAATCAAGCCTTCCAGCCTTCGGATTTGGCGAAGCTTTCCTTGATCGCTGCCTTGGCAGCCATGCTAGCCAAGCGACAAAATAACATCAATGACATTGCAGGTACGCTGCTTCCCATTGTCATATCCATTGGTGTGATTACTGCCCTGATTGGTATGGCCAATATGTCCACGGCTATTTTGCTGCTGATTACTTGTTTGCTGATCATGTTTATCGGAAGAGTACCTGTGCAGCACTTGGCATTGGTGGTGATGGTTGGAATCATTGGACTTTCGGTAGCTATTCTCGCAGGGCAGCGTAAAGACACCTTCCTTTCTCGAATTGAAACCTTTATGGATTCAAAAGATGACGATAGCAAGGTGCCTTTTCAAGCAGAGCAGTCCTACATCGCTATCGCTACGGGTGGTATTGCGGGTAAAGGGCCAGGAAATAGCGAGCAGCGAAATACCCTTCCACACCCTTATTCAGATTTTATCTATGCCATCATTTTGGAGGAATACGGCATGGTTGGAGGAGTATCTGTACTCTTTCTGTACCTAGCGCTGCTTTACCGAGGGATGCGCATTGTAGCCAATTCCAACAAAGCCTTCGGAGGCTTGCTATCCGCAGGTCTGAGCTTTGCTCTGGTGATCCAGGCCTTGGTCAACATGGCCGTGGCGGTAGGACTGGGTCCGATTACGGGTCTACCTCTTCCGCTACTTAGCATGGGAGGTACCTCCTTAATATTTACGGGTACGGCACTTGGGATTATCTTGAGTGTGAGCCGTGGAGACCATCAGGAGGAGGCAATGGCTGCTTCTGAAGGTGTCAAAAAAGGAAATCAATTACGAACTGCATAAACGATACTCTATCAAAACTAAACCAACATATCGAATTCTCATTAGCGGTGGAGGCACCGGCGGGCACATTTACCCGGCCCTAGCCATTGCCAACGCCTGGATGGAAAAACATCCAGACTCGGAGATTCTATTTGTGGGTGCTGAAGGCAAAATGGAGATGCAGAAAGTTCCTGAGGCGGGCTACCCGATTCAAGGGCTTCCAGTGGCTGGGCTTCAACGAAAGTTGACCCTCGCCAATTTGAGTTTCCCGATTAAACTGTGGAGAAGTCTTCGCATGGCTGCTCGAATTGTAAACGAATTTCAGCCGCAAGCAGTAGTGGGTGTGGGTGGCTATGCAAGTGGACCGGTGCTCTATGCTGCGCAGTCCAAAGGCATTCCTACCCTGTTGCAGGAGCAAAATTCTTATGCTGGCTTGACCAATAAGATCTTGGCAAAGAAGGCAGCACGAATTTGTGTGGCCTATCCAGAGATGGAACGCTTTTTCCCCAAGGAAAAAATAAAGCTAACCGGCAACCCAGTTCGAAAGGATTTGCTGGACCTAGCGGGCAAACGAGAGTTGGGGCAGCAAAAGTTTGGCTTGGATACCAATCGCAAGACCATTTTGGTTTTGGGAGGATCCTTGGGAGCCCGAACGCTCAACTTAGCCATGCTTAAGCACATGGTAGACTTAGAAAAAGAAGGTTATCAGGTACTCTGGCAGTCTGGCAAATTTTACTTCAAGGAGATGGAAGCAGCCTTGGCAAAGGCAGGTTTGGGGCACATTCACTTGCATGAATTTATCCGCGAGATGGACCTGGCATATTCCGCAGCAGATGTGATTGTCTCTCGTGCAGGTGCGCTATCGGTCTCTGAGCTTTGCCTGGTAGGCAAGCCGGTGATCTTTATTCCATCACCCAATGTGGCGGAGGACCACCAAACGAAAAATGCAACTGCTTGCGTGAATCAAGGGGCAGCAGTGCTTCTTCCTGACGCGCTTGCCGTAGACGAGTTTAAAAATTACATCGATGAGTTGCTCCAGCAGGAGAATAAGGCCCAGGCGCTAGCAACTGCAATCAAAAAAATGGCCATGCCGGATGCGGCAAATGCCCTAGTAACTGAACTTGAATTGCTTCTAAAATGACATTTAAAGGGATCCATAGCGTATTTTTCCTCGGAATCGGCGGCATAGGCATGAGTGCTTTGGCGCGCTGGTTTCAGCAGGAAGGCTATGCCGTGGCGGGTTACGACAAGACCCCTTCACCCTTGACGGATGCCTTGGAAGCTGAAGGCATGCAGGTCATTTTTACCGATGCCGTAGATTCGGTGCCTTCCCAATTTAGATCAACTCCTGAGGAGGTTTTGGTCGTATGGACTCCCGCTATTCCTAAGGACAGCGTATTGCTTCATTTTTTCCAGCAGGGATTCCAGATTAAGAAAAGAGCAGAAGTATTGGGGATGATTACCAAGGACCAATACACGATTGCTGTAGCAGGTACGCATGGCAAAACCAGTACCTCTTCCCTCGTTGCCCACCTATTGAAGTCGGCGGGGAAACCAGTTACCGCCTTTTTGGGAGGAATTACGCAGAACTACAATAGCAACCTGATCCTTTCAGGAAAGTCCAAAGAGGCAGTAGTGGTGGTAGAAGCAGATGAATTTGACCGTTCTTTCCTTCATTTACATCCAAACGAAGCGGTATTGACGAGTGCAGATCCAGACCATTTGGATATCTATGGGGATGAGCAAACCATTCTTGAAGGGTTCCGTCAGTTCTTGTCTTTGGTAGATAAAAAGGGGAAGGTATACTTACAAAGTCATGCACATTACCGATTGGGAGATCAGGGCATTGCTTTGGCTAGCCTTCGGGAGTATGGACTTCGGTCGGACCGCATTCATGCCGAAAACATTGTTGCCAAGCCGAATTCCTTCGTGTTTGATTACATCGGAAGCAAAAATCAAATTAAAGGCTTGGAATTAGCTATTCCGGGCTTCCATAATGTGGAAAACGCCTTGGCTGCAATTGCCATCGCATTGGATCATGGAGTCAGTGAAGCGCAGGTTCGTGAAGGAATCAGGACCTTCTTAGGTGTCAAGCGACGCTTTGAGATTCATTCCTCACAATCAGGAAAGATATACATTGATGACTACGCACATCATCCGGAAGAAATCAAAGCTTGCCTGAGTTCAGTGCGCGCGATGTATCCTTCCCAAAGGATGACTGTGATTTTCCAACCGCACTTATTTACTCGAACCCAAGATTTTGCCGCTGGATTTTCAGAAAGCCTTTCGCTTGCAGATGAGGTAGTGCTATTACCAATCTACCCTGCCAGAGAGCTACCAATTCCAGGGGTGCTGTCTGAGATGCTTTTGGAAGGCATTCAAGCGGCTAAAAAGGTTTGCATCCCGAAAAGTGAGGTAATGGAGTACTTGGAATCTTCCGCTCCAGAGGTGCTGGTCACCTTGGGTGCAGGAGATATTGACAGGCTTGTGCCTGGTATCGCAGCATGGACCAATTCTAGACCTAATCCTCCGCAACGATGAATAAGGCAAAGGTGAAAAAGGTCCTTGGAATTGTGTTGCTCTGCATCATCGCAGGGGGATACATTGGATTTGTGGAAAAGCAAAACCTAAGTAAGGCATTCCGAAGCATAACAGTAGACTTGGAGGCAGTTAGTGGGGTTTATTTTGTGGAAGAAAAAGAGATTTTATCCATTCTTTCTGCTTCTTTTCCAGAATTGAAAAAGGGGCTTCCCATGCAAGAAATCCCCTTGAAGGATATCGAAAAGCGTCTTTTGGGTCACCCCTTTATTCGTACGGTGGAGGCTTCAGTAGATCAGCAGGGGATCTTAAAGTTGAGTTTGACTCAGCACGAACCGATGGCCCGAATCGCTAGGCCAGAGACTGCCGATGGCTACATTACCAAAGAGGGATTGTTGATTGCAACCTCCCCCAGCTACACGAGCCGGGTATTGATTATTCAAGGAGCCTACATCGGTTCATTGATGGACCAAGGTAGGCTAGATGCGATGCCGGAGTTGATTCCTTTGATTCGATTCATTTCGCAAGACAAATTTTGGAGTGCTCAAGTAACCGAATTGGAGATAAATGGGAGGAATGACATTCGCATTCACCAGCAGGTAGGAAAGCAGGTGATTGAATTTGGAGATGCTCGAGATTACGAGAGCAAGTTTGAACGAATCGCATTACTCTACAAAGAAATATTGCCTCGAAAAGGCTGGGACGCTTACCAGCGGATCAGTGTAAAATATAAAAATCAAATTGTTTGTGAATAACGCTTGGATATGGAAAACGACAAACTAATTGTAGGTCTAGACATCGGAACGACCAAAATCTGCGCCATCATTGGCCGCAAAAATGAATTTGGCAAGCTGGAAGTTCTTGGTATGGGCAAGGCCGTATCGGATGGAGTAGAGCGAGGCATCGTGACCAACATCGATAAAACCGTTGCCGCTATAGGTAAGGCGGTTGAAGAATGTGCCAACATGGCCGAAGTCGACATTGCAGAAGTGATTGTAGGCATTGCTGGTCAGCACATTCAAAGTAAGATCATGCATGGAAGCATCATGCGCCAGCCTACTGAGGATGAGATCACCGTGGAGGATGTGCAGCGCCTTACCGCTGACATGCACAACATCGTCGTGCCTCCAGGCAATAGCATCATTCACGTGATGCCCCAGGATTACACCGTCGACTACGAAGGCGGCATCAAAGATCCTGTAGGCATGTCAGGCAACCGTTTGGAGGCTGATTTCCATATCATCACCGCCCAGACTACAGCTATCAACAACATCAACAAGTGCGTAAAGCGTGCGCAGCTAAGTTCCAAACAATTGATTCTTGAGCCTCTTGCTAGCTCCCTCTCTGTTTTGAGTGAGGAGGAAAAGGAAGCAGGTGTGTGTTTGATTGATATCGGAGGAGGCACTACAGATATTGCCATTTTCTATGAAAACATCATCCGTCACACCGCGGTCATTCCTTTAGGAGGCAACATCATTACTGCCGATATCAAGGAAGGCTGCATGCTGATGCAAAACCAAGCGGAGCTCCTAAAGACTCGTTTTGGAAAGGCCATCGCAGCTGAGGCAAATCCCAATGAAATTGTATCCATCCCTGGATTAAAAAATCGAGCTCCAAAAGAAATTTCCATTCGCAACCTCGCTTCCATCATCCAAGCACGGATGGAAGAGATCATCGAAATCGTACAAAACGAAATCATGCAGAGTGGCTATTACAAGAAGCTGGCAGGAGGGATTGTCCTTACTGGAGGAGGATCTCAAATGCAGTTTATCTCGCAGCTATTCGAATACATGACAGGATTAGATACGCGTATCGGATTTCCAAACGAACACCTTGGAAAATCAGTGCTAGAGGATGTGAAGAGCCCCATGTATGCCACTACCGTTGGATTGGTATTGGCAGGGTTCAAGTCTCTCGACATGCGTGAGGAGATCTACCAAAATCGCCGAGCCAATTCGGGGGTGAAGCCAAAGCAAGTTGGAAACAGAGACAAGATTTCCAAGGATTTCTTTAAAAACATTGGCGAACGTTTGAAAGGCATTATTTCAGACGATATCGGCGATGATACCACCTACGGAAATTAAAATTCAACCCTTATAAATCACCCAAAGCGTACCCCAGCCTAAAAATAAATTCACCACTTATAATAATGTCAGATAACATGAAAGATTACAGATTTGATCTCCCTAAAAACCAAAAATCCATCATTAAAGTCATTGGTGTGGGTGGCGGTGGCAGCAATGCCGTCAACCACATGTTTGGCTTAGGAATTAAGGATGTAGAGTTCGTCGTGGTCAATACCGATGCCCAGGCCTTGAAGTCTAGCCCAGTTCCTTTGAGACTCCAGTTGGGAGCCAACTTGACGGAGGGACTTGGAGCAGGTGCTAATCCAGAACAAGGACGCCGCGCGGCCTTGGAAACAGAGGACGAAATCAGAGAACTCCTTGCCGATAATACCAAAATGGTATTTATCACTGCAGGTATGGGTGGAGGTACAGGTACTGGTGCCGCTCCGATAGTTGCCAAAATTGCAAAAGAATTGAATATCCTAACCGTAGGTATCGTCACAGCTCCTTTTATGTTTGAAGGCAAAAAGAAGATGGCGGTAGCACAGGCAGGGATTGAGTCGCTTCGTGAAAATTGCGATACCGTACTCGTGATTTTGAATGACAAGTTGCGTGAAATCTATGGCAACTTAGCCATCCGTACCGCTTTCAGCAAAGCAGATGATATTTTGAGTACTGCAGCCCGTTCCATTGCTGAAATCATCACGATCCATCAGGATGTAAACGTGGATTTTGAAGACGTGAAAACAGTGATGAAAGATGCGGGTGCAGCCGTAATGGGTTCGGCTACCGAAGAAGGCGAAGGTCGTGCGATCCGTGCAGCTGGTCTTGCTATTTCTTCTCCTTTGCTCAACAATGTAGACATCAAAGGAGCTCAAAAAATCTTACTCTCCATTATTTCTGGTGAGGAAGAGGAGCTTTCCATGGACGAATTGAGTGATATCACAGAATACATCCAAGAAAAAGCGGGTGACAATGCAGAGGTAATCTTTGGTCAGGGTATTGATCCTGAATTGGGTAGAGCAATCCGTGTAACTGTCATTGCTACAGGCTTTGAGATGGATAGACTTGCGAATGTGCCACTTACAAAATTGAATGCAGCACCGGTTTCTGCTTTTGCTAGCCCAGAAGTCCCAACTCCAGCTCCTGCTCCAGCCCCGGCTCCTGAGCAGATCAAAACAGTAATTGATTTGGATTCTGGTAAGTCAGCACAAGTAATTGAAGAGCCTATTGCAGAAGGAACCACCTTTACTTTTACCTTGCCTAAGGCTCCAGTAGCGGTAGAAATCCCCGCAATGGTCGAAGAAGTAAAAGAAGAAGTATTCTCATTTGATATTCAACCCGTAGCTGAAACGTTCCTTGTGGAAGAGCCAGTGGAGGAAGAAAAAATAGTGCATAACCTTTACCAGGAGCAGCCTGTTTCTGTAGCCACTCCTGCTGCGCCAGCTGAACCGCAACAGCCTACTCCTCCTGTATTTGCAAATGATTACTATGAGCAAATGAAGATGAAAGCCATACAGCGAGCGCACGAAAGATTCGAGAAACTCAAAGGAGGTCGTGCGTTAACCACTGCTTCAGATGACTTGTCTGAACAAATGGTAGTGCCTGCTTACCAGCGTAAAAATGTGATTCTCAATGAACCACAGCACAGCTCGGAGTCTGGCCTAAGCAAGTTTAACCTAAACGAGGAAAACGAAATTTTAGGAAACAATCGATTCCTGCACGACAACGTGGACTAAGTCCTAGAAGTCGAGCAGCATGTCAGCCTGGGTATGTAGTAGTTCTACATACAGCCTGTTGGTGAGCAGGTTATCTGACATATTTTGCTCTATCTTAGCCAATTTAGGCTTGAGAGCAAGAACATGCATACCCAGGTAATGGAAGATGTCGGTAAGGTGGCTCATAGCGATGCCACCCCCGCCAATTCCTGAAGAAAGCCCAACTAGGGCACATTTTTTATTCTGGAACGAATTGGGATACGTCATCCCATCAATGAATGTTTTTAAGATTCCAGGAAAAGAGCCGTTGTATTCGGGAACAATAAACACGTACTTTTTTCCTTCCTTGACACGATCATGAAAGGCATTAAACTCCGGATTTTTTCCATTGTTTTCGTACAAAGCTGTAGCCGTAAAATCTGCAGGTAAATCGGATAAATAAAGAATTTCAGCCTCCGCTCCTTTTTCTTTTAAAATTTGCTGATACAGCGTTGCGATCGTACTCGAAACTGCATTTAACCGGTTGGTGCTAACAATAATCTTAATCATGGGTTGAATTTTATCACCTTTATACACACAAGTACCCCGAAAAGTTCGAACAATTTTTCAAACCCCTATCTTTGAACCGCATAAACTAATTTTTAGATGGACTACAAGCAGCAAGTGGAACAGGCTACAGCCTACATTCAAGGGATTCATTCCAACCCAGTCGCAATCGGAATTATCCTAGGAACGGGATTAGGAAACTTGGCTAGCCAAATTCAGGTAGAACTTGAAATTCCCTATCAGGATATTCCCCACTTCCCAATTTCTACGGTTGAAAGCCACAGCGGTACCTTGCTTTTTGGCACCTTGGGAGGCAAGCCAGTCTTGGCCATGAAAGGGCGCTTCCACTACTACGAGGGATACTCCATGAAGGAAGTGACTTTTCCCATTCGCGTGATGCAGGGCTTGGGGGTTCAAACGCTCTTGGTATCCAATGCTTCGGGAGGATTGAATCCTGAGCAAGCCGTTGGAGAGGTTATGGTGATTCGGGATCACATCAACTTGTTTCCTGAGAACCCTTTGCGAGGAAAAAATCACGAAGAATGGGGACCGCGATTTCCAGACATGAGCGTGCCTTATTCTCCTCGATTGATTGCGTTGGCTTTACAGATTGCCAAAGAGGAAGGAATCAAGTTGCACACAGGTGTCTATTGTGGAGTGGAGGGGCCAAATCTAGAGACTCCTGCCGAATATGGGTACCTGCGTACGATTGGTGGTGATGCGGTAGGCATGAGTACCGTTCCGGAGGTGCTTGTGGCTTGTCATGCTGGGATGGAAGTTTTCGGACTATCAGCCATCACAGACTTGGGAGTACCTGGAAAAATTCATCAGGTATCGCTACAGGATGTGATCGCAGCTGCCGCTCTCGCGGAACCGGTAATGAGTACCCTTTTTCAGGAAATGGTATCCAGATTGGAAATTAAAAAATAAGGTCTAAAGAAAAGAGATCAAATCTTTTTGCTTCTGTTGATTTTACTCTTCAGGGAGTTTGGGGATGGTTTGTACCAATTTCTCCATAAAAGGGCGGATCTCGTCGGGCCACAACTCTGGAATTTTACCTACTTGCCACCAAATGATTTCGCTTTCCCGCTCGTAGGCCAAATAATACCCACCTTCCTCAATACACACAGGACAAGCAATAAAAGTAAGGCCACGCGGTAAGAGGTAGTCCTTCGGAAAGGCTTGTTCCAGCTCCTTGGCGATTAGGGCGTACTTCGCATCTTTCGGTGTTTTGGAGTAGGTGATGGTGGGAGCTTCGCGGAAACTATTCATATTGTCTACATACAGCTTTCCACCTACGTATTTGTATATTTGGATGCAGTTGCCTGTACAGCGAAAGTTCCACTTTCCAAAGATAAAGGCTTCTTGTTCGGGCTTTTCCTCTTCCTTGCAGGCAGATACTAAAGAAAGGAGAAGAAGAAAAAAGGCTACTTTTCGTTTCATATCACAGACTTTTGTTACTAATCCTCAGAATGGCATTTCTTTTTTTTTACAAGTATCGGAATTCTTTTAAAAAAAAGGGACTTGGTTTAGCTCTCGCCACTTTTTTCTCTATCAATTTTCTTTCTACGCCAGTTTCTTTTGCGCAGATGGATTCCCTGACTTTTTACTTTGGTAAAGAATCGCAAACACCACCTGCCACCTATGTGCTTACTGGTAAAATCCGATCTCTTGAAGGAGGCGATGCTTTAGCTGGGGTTGGTGTCCATGTAAATGGGACGTTTTCTGGGGTGGTGACAGACAAATTTGGGTTTTATTTAGTGAAGCTCCCTCCAGGAATCCACCGAGTGGTATTCCGACACATTTCCCATGCACCACTTTTTACGCAAGTGCATTTATTTGAAAATGGGGTAATCGATCTGGACATGTTGCTCAAGAGTTTTGAGTTGGATGGGGTAGTAGTGCTCTCAGATGACCCCGATCGCAACGTGCGCAATCCGATTTCGGGTGTGGCCAAGCTCACTGCTCGAGAACTCCAGGCAATCCCTGCTTTCTTGGGGGAGGCGGATATTTTCAAGGGGCTACAACTCCTGCCTGGCGTTTCTTCAGTGGGTGAGGGGACCTCAGGAATCAACGTGCGCGGTGCGAAGACCGATCAAAATCTCATTTTGATGAACGAGGCCGTGGTCCTCAGTTCCAATCATGCCATGGGCTTTTTATCTGGTTTCAATACCGATGTCACCGAAAATTTCACGCTATACAAAGGAAATTTACCGGCCAATTTTGGAGGACGTGCAGGTGCTGCCTTGGACATTGCCATGCGTCCTGGCTCCAATGAAGCCTGGCAAGGACAAGTAGGATTAGGTACTTCCAATGGCAAGCTCCTGGTAGAAGGCCCCTTGATGAAGGAAAAATTAAGCATCATCGTAGGTGCTAGAGGGTCCAATGTCAACTGGCTTTTGCAGCAGGCACGGGACCTAGATATCCAAGCGAGCAAACTCAATTTTCAGGACGCATACCTAGGTTTGCAATGGAAAATAGCACAAGGGCATACACTCGAATGGGCTTCCTTGGCGACTGGTGATACATTTCAGTTTTCAAATCAGTTTGGCTTCGATTGGAAAAACACGCTGAGTACCATCCGATACAAAGGGATACTCGGTGAGAAAATGTCCCTAAGGGCACTTGTTGCGGCGGGGCAATTTGACAATACCTTTTACGATCCAGAAGGCATTGAGGCGGCTCAAGTAACCAATGGCATGCGCTACCAGCAAGGCAAGGTATACACGACCTGGGCAAATGAAAAGTTATCCCTTACTGCGGGTGTCGAAGCTATCCACTACCAAGGCAAACCCGAAAGACTTAGCCCCTATGGAACCAATTCAGCCGTGCAAGCGGATCAAGTGGGCAAGGAGCAGGGTCTTGAAGGGGCTGGATATGTGAGCATGGAACTTGAGATGTCAAAGTCAAGTAGTCTAATCGCGGGGTTGCGGTACTCGCGCTATGCACAGTTAGGTCCCGACACGGTGTATACCTATCGCCCATTGGCGCCTCAAAGTCTGAATGAAGTGATCGGGAGTACGCGCTACGAAAAGGGAACAATTCAATCCTATGGAGGAATGGAGCCACGACTTTCTTTCAGACAAAATCTTTCTCCTCGAACTTCCCTCAAGTTTAGCTACGCGCGCTTGTACCAGTACATTCAGACGGTATCTTCAACAGTTGGCCCAACACCTATTGACCTCTGGCAACTGAGTACTGTGCATATTCCTCCCCAGCGTTCAGATAATGTGTCTTTGGGTGTCTTTACCAATTCAGAAGGCAATAAATGGGAGTATGCAGCGGATGCATTTTACCGTCTGGGACAAAATCAAGTAGAGTACCGTGACTTTGCCGATCTGTTTTTGAATCCTCATATGGAAACAGCCCTTGTCTTTGGGGACGGTAAAGCCTATGGGGTGGAGCTGATGGTCAAGAAAAACCTAGGAGTGCTCACTGGCTGGATAGCTTACACCTACTCCAGATCCCTTTTTCAATCGGTGAGTCCTTTTGCTGAAGAGCAGATCAACGGGAATGCCTGGACTCCTTCTAACTACGACAAACCCCATGAAGTGAATTTGATTTTGAGTCGAAAGATGTATCCCCGAGGCCTGATCAACATGACAGTGAATTACGCGACAGGGCGCCCCGTTTCGGCGGTTACGGCTTCGTACCAACTTAATGGAGGATTGGTGGTGCCGGATTACTCCGAGCGCAATCAATACCGAATTCCTAATTACTTCCGGGTGGATCTATCGTATACGGTAGAGAAGGTGTTCTCCAAGCGAGGGGATAGCTTGAATTTTGGAGTTTACAATTTGTTGGGAAGAAAAAATGCCTACTCTGTTTTTTGGAAAAAAGATGTGGATTCACAACAACTTCGACCTTATCGACTTGCGATTTTGGGAGCGATTTTCCCATCCATTTCATACACCGTTCAGTTTGGAGGGAAACATGACTAAGTTTCGATTTTGGATAGTCCTTGTACTGCTTCTAGGCAGTACTGCCTGTGTGGATCAGATTAGTTTTCCCTTGGAAAAAGCGGAAAATGAGCGGTTGATCGTATCGGGGCTGATCACTGATTTGGAAGGACCACACCGAATTTATTTGTCTCAAACGACTTCGTCAAACCGCCCCCCACTTTTATCCAATGGCTACCTGACACAGAATGATGCCCCTAGGCCTGTGCAAAATGCGCGGATCACCGTTTGGGGAAATGGTCAACCGCTTTTGGGAGAAGCCTTCCAAGAGGTGCGGCCTGGAGAATATGAGTGGAATCCGGTCGAACTTTTGCAAGAAGGGATTTCTTATGTTGTACAAATACAAGTTGGAGGCAAAACCTACCGTTCTACGCCACAGGTGATGCCTTCCATCACGGGGGAAGATGACTTGTCTTTTTCCTTTGAGCGCGCACGCATTGCTGACAATCCTGATGCAGCGCAGCTGATTTTAAAAACTGAGCTTACGTTGCCACAAGTGACTGGAGAATACTACCTGCGTTGGGCGGTGGAAGAAGCCTATTTCTGGGATTTGACCTTTTTCCCCAATCCATTTAATAAACCTCCTCCCAACTGCATTGTGTTTGCCTATCCAGATCCAGAGCGAATTACCTTAGTTAATGGCAAGGTGCTCAACCGGCCTGGAGGAAAGTCTACTCAGGTAATTGCCCAGCGCTTAGTGGATCAGTCCTTCTTGAGTAGGCACTACTTTATGGTCAATCAACTTAGCATCAGCAAGGAGGCCTTTACCTACTGGCAACAGGTGCGCGAAGTGGTCAACAATTCCGGTTCGGTATTTGATTCTCCGCCAGCAGCGATTCGAGGCAATGTGAGTAATCTTAACGATGCCAAGGAGGTGGTCTTGGGTTTTGTGGAGTTAGCGAAATCTAGCCAAACCCGCATCTTTACCACCCGAGGGGATGTGCCCTATTTCCTAGAAAAAGCCTGTGAATACATTCCAGGCAAGCGCTATGACCAGTACTTACCCACTTGTTTGAGCTGCTCTGCATTTCCCAATAGCACCGAGGAATACCCTGCTTGGTGGTTTAAGGATTAATTTGACGGTCAACAGTTGACAGTCCACGGTCCACCGCAGATTATTGTTCTCCAGTACAATTTGCAGTCATCTGTTGACCGTCCACTTTCTTAAGTGACAAACCTGATTTTTCCCCGTAAGGGTAAATTAATCGGATAATTCTACCGAAAAATCTAATCAAAAAAGCCTATTCCATTCGGAATAGGCTTTTTTGATTAGATGATTATCCCCCATGACACGAGTAGCCAAAGAATGCAAAGCTTGAAGTTTACTTCGATGAGCTGTCGTCTGTTGACCGTCGACCGTTGACAGCGTATTTAGCACCTTTTTCAGCTACTGTTAGGATTGCGGATAATCGTAGTTGATTATTTCTTCATTCCCATGTAATCCACCACCAAGTAACTCAAGGCGCGGACACCTAGGGTAAATCCGCTTTCGTCCAGGTAGAAGTCAGGTGTGTGGTGGGAGGGAGTTTTGAGGGGATCAGCTCCTGGCTTCATTCCACCCAAGAATACAAATACGCCGGGCTTTTCCTTTTGGAAGAAGCTAAAGTCTTCCGAACCCGTCATCGGATCCATCAAGATCAAATTTTCTTTTCCTGCGGCAGCAGCTAATGAAGGAAGCATGTTCGCTGTCAAAGCCTCGTCATTCACCGTGGAAGGATAAAGTTTGGTGATGGTGACCTCTGCTTTGGCACCGGCACTTTCTGCGATATTGGTGGCGATGGTGTTGATTCTTCGGTGCACAAGCGCTTGCTGCTCGTCGCCAAAGGTGCGGATGGTACCGATTAGCTCTACTTTTTCAGGGATGATGTTGTGGCGGATACCTCCATGGATGGCGCCTACAGTCACTACTGCTGGATTTTCGGTGACGTTGACGCTGCGGGAAAGGATGGTTTGTAGGCCAGTAATGATCTGCGCAGACGTGACGATGGGATCTACTCCTGACCAAGGGGCTGCTCCATGGGACTGGGTACCGTGTACGTTGATTCCTAGAATATCCACTGCGGCCATGGTAGGCCCAGGTCGGTAGCCGATTTTACCGGCTTCTACCTGTGCCCAGATGTGCAGGCCAAAGATGGCATCCACATCCTTCATGACACCTTCCTTTACCATGAGTTCCGCTCCTGCCATAGGCACCTCGGTAACACCCTCTTCGGCTGGTTGGAAGATAAACTTTACCGAACCTTCCAATTGATTTTTGTGTGCTGCCAATACTTCGGCTACACCCATCAAGATGGCCGTATGGGAATCGTGTCCGCAGGCATGCATCACGCCGGTTTGCTGCCCATTGTAGGTGGCAGTGACGGTGGATTTGAAGGGAAGGTCTACCCGCTCAGTTACAGGAAGGGCATCCATGTCCGCACGAAGGGCCACCATAGGTCCTGGTTTGCCTCCTCGAAGAACACCAACTACGCCAGTTACCGCTACATTTTCAGTTACTTCCATGCCTAGGGAGCGGAGGTGAGCAGCAACGATCTTGGCGGTGCGCACTTCTTGATTTCCTAGTTCTGGATGCTGGTGAAAATCCCGTCTCCATTCGATGACTTTGGATTCTACGCCCTGGGCTTTCTGGTCAATGCTGGGACGAAGCTTGGACTGACCGAGGACAGTAGTTGCAATAAAGAGGAGGGGAAGGATGATTTTTTTCATGGGGTCTATTGGGCGGATTAGGTGCTGATCGCGGTGTGTAAATTCGAAAATAGGTTTTTTTGGTTAATAACTTCTAGTATGAAGGAACCAGGCACTGAACTAAGTTAGGGGTCTTGGCCAAAAGAAGGGTAGGGAATTCCGTTATTTTTTTTGGTTCAAGTGGAGCTTTATTCCTTCTTTAATTCTAAAAAATTAGGTATTGCATGAAATATTAAAATCAAAGAAAAAAAAATTTAATAAAATAGTCTTAATCTAATTTTTATTTGTCATATTTAAATTCAAAGTTTTTAAACTCATTTTTTATGTACCGATTTTTCAAATTCATTTTGGGAACAGGGCTGGTTGTCACCTCCCTCTGGT
>JBEDEY010000048.1:0-5550 GCA_041175425.1 Bacteroidota bacterium
TTTCCCGACCAACGATGCCTGGTGCCGTGACCATGGACCGGCATTCTTGATCAATCCGTCTGCCGCAGCACCCAAGGTGCTCGTGAAGTGGAACTACAATGCCTGGGGAGAAAAATACCCTCCCCACGACCTGGACAACCAGATTCCTATCCGCATCGCGAAGGACTTGGGCATCCCATACTTCAGTCCCGGCATCGTGATGGAAGGGGGATCGGTGGAGTTTAATGGCAAGGGTACCTTGCTTACTTCCAAGGCCTGCTTGCTCAATCCCAACCGCAACCCGCACCTCAATCAGGAGCAAATCGAGCAGTACCTCTGCGACTACTATGGCGTACGTCACATTCTGTGGGTAGGAGATGGCATTCTTGGAGACGATACCGATGGACATATTGACGACATCACCCGATTTGTCAACGCCGATACGGTAGTCACCGTAGTGGAAGAAAACAAAGCAGATGGGAATTACGAGATCCTTCAGGAAAACCTCCATCTACTGCAGCAAATGCGCCTCGAAAATGGGAAGCAATTGAACGTGGTGGAACTCCCCATGCCAAGTCCTGTGATTTGGGAGGAACAGCGGTTGCCGGCTTCCTATGCCAATTTCTACATCGCCAATGAGGTGGTGGTGGTGCCTACTTTCCGAGATAAAAACGACCAAAAAGCCTTGGATATCCTGTCCACCTGCTTCCCAACGCGACGTGTGGTGGGCATTGACAGTACCGACATCATTTGGGGATTGGGTTCCTTCCACTGCTTGAGTCAGCAGGAACCAGCAGTGACCCCCTAATGCCCAGAATTGAAAAATCCTGCTCTTCTCGGCAGGATTTTTCAATTTTCTGAAAGTTAGTAAAACAAACACTCCTCATTTTTGCTTTTTATACAAAATCACTCCCATGAAGCAGCCTATTTTCGCCCTTTTGTTCTTGATCTTGATGAGTTCCTGCGGGGTACTGCAGACCCAGCGAAACAAGAATATTCCTTACCTGTCGGCAACTGAAGATCTTCCAGCAAAAACCTTGAATGTTTTTGCTCCCAAAAAGGCCAAAAATGCACCGGTCTTGATCTTTATTCATGGTGGGAGCTGGCATAGTGGTAGAAAAGAGATTTACGACTTTATGGGCAATCGCCTCGCGGCAAAAGGGGTGGTTTCGGTGATTATCGATTATCCGTTGGCACCAACCTACCAGTTGCCCGCCATGGAAAAAGCCAGTGCGCGAGCCATCCAATGGGTGAAAGAAAACATTGCTTCCTACGGAGGAGATCCTTCAAATATGTATGTGTCAGGACACTCTGCAGGTGGGCATTTGGCAGCTTTGGTAGCGGTAAAGGACGAACCTTGGAAGGAATTAGGGATGACCAATCCTTTGAAAGGCGCTATTCTGAATGATCCTGCAGGTTTGGATTGGTACTGGTTCTTGACCGAACTCAAAGAAAAATACAACAAGGAAGACAACTACGATGCCTTTACAGCTGATCCTGCGGTTTGGAAGACCTATTCTCCAATCTACTACCTGGAGTCCAAGGAAATCCCGATGTTGGTGATGGAAGGGGAGTTGACCTATCCAGGGATCAAATTGACCGTGGAGCGCTTTCGCAAGGCTGCGGAGGAAAAAGGGCTGAAGCTAGATTACTCTTTTTACCCCAAAACCAAGCACATCCCAATGGTGACCCAGTTTTTCTTTCCTTGGAGCAAGGGATACAAAGATGTGTTGAAGTTTATGGAAGTTGGTCAATAGAACTGATCTTCAGTCAGAAATAAATCATTTTAGAATGAGCTTGGTTGGATACAACCAAGCTCATTCTTTTTTGAATTTAACTCAGATCTGTTCGAGAAGCTTTTTGTAGGAGCTGTTAATTCGTTAGTTTCAACTCCACTCTTCTATTTTTAGCTCTACCCTTATCGGTATCATTTGGAGCTACAGGTTTGGTTTTTCCGAATCCTTTGGTGTTGAGTTGGTTCGGGTTGCATCCTTCTTTGATCAAAAACTCTTTGACCGCATTTGCGCGCTGTTCCGAGAGGGTAAGGTTGGCAGCATCTTCCCCAACATTGTCCGTATGCCCCTCGATAACCACTTTCAACTTATTCTCCTGAATAATTTTTGCAATTCGCTTCAACTCAGGAATGGAATTGGGGAGAATGGTGAATTTTCCCGTATCAAAAAATAGGTTGTTTATAGGAACAGTTGTTCCATCATCAATCATTTCTTGGAAGGTAACGAGGTCAATGTTTGAATCAATAGCAATGGGTTTGGAATTGTTTTTTAGGTCAATGTTGTTTGAAATAGGGAAATAACCGTCTTTATCCACGTAATACCCATAAATTTTACCCAATGGCAATACAATGAAAAAGCTGCCATCTGTAGGATCACTTTTGGATTGCCCTACACTTTTTCCGGTTTGCAGGTCCTCCCATCTAATTTCTGCAGACACGGGCTGGTTATTTTTATCAAGTAAACTTCCGGATATCGTAGCTACATAATCGGGGCGTAGGTGATTGGGAAGATTGAGCCAAAAGATGTCATCATTACTGGATTCATCCCTTCCTTTTGAGAAATAGGCTTTATCCCCATCCGTAGAGATTTTATAGCCCCAATCCGTTCCAGAAGTATTGATTTCCTTTCCCATGTTTACTGGCTCGCTCCAGCAATCCCAGCAAGACTCATCCAAACGAGTCGATTTGAATACATCCAATTCCCCCATGCCTCCATGCCCGCTTGAACTGAAATACAGGGTTTTCATGTCTGGGTGAAGGAATGGGCTTCGGTCCGTAAAAATGGTGTTGATGGTTTTTCCCAGGTTGATGGGTTCGCCCCATTGTCCCCACTCATTCTTTAGACTCACATAAATGTCTGAGGAATAATTTGCTTCGCCATGGTAATCATCTGGTCGGTTTTCCAAATAGTAATCCAGATTCCCCTCTCTTTTTGAACTAAAAATTAAGGCATTTCCATCACTGGAAACCATTGCATCGGCCTGCCAACTACCTGAATTGATGGAATTTGGCAATTCATCGGGGCTTTCCCACCCATATTCTGTTTTTTCAGAAATAAAGAGGTTCCCATTTTGGAAAATCATGAGCGAGGTTCCGTCTGTAGAAACACTTTCTGGTGCATCATTCAAGGAGGGGTCAGACAAATCCGTTAAAATCTGCGCGGGAGATCGGGTTTTCAATCGGGCAAAATAAATATCTTCTGATCGATTGCCATCTGGTCGATTTCTTCCGCAAAAATAGATGTAGCGCCCATCAGCAGAGATTACTGGAGAATATTCTCCTCCCTCTTTTGTATTTACCTCTGGTCCAAAGGATTGAATTTTAATTGTCGGGTCCCATTTTGCGGTCAGAATAGAAATTAGGTTGTCGATTTTCTTATTCTTTTCACCAAAGAAGGGTTTGTATAGGTTGACTTTAGTAAGTGCTCCAGTCCAGTTTTTTTTGTTGAGGTCGATGGATATCATCCGTTGAAGCGCAACAAATGCTTTTTCCTTGGGTGCTGCCTGTCTGATGTAGCTGTCATAGGAGGAGGCTTGGTCTTCAGAATAGGAATAATTAAGACGAAGTTCATCTCCTAGATCTGCCAATTCATAATCCTTGGTTTTTATTTCCTGTAGGGAAGCATCATCAAATTCGTTGTAGAATTCATCCAGGGTAATTCTTTCCCCATCACTAGTCATGAGATCGTGCAAGTATACCAGCGCAGTCTTTTTCTTTCCCCCGGTATATTTTTTTACGACATACTTTAAGGCAGGTAGATCTTGCGTTTGTTCGGCATATAGAAAAATGCTGTCTTTCGCGTTTTCTATCCAGGGGTTGCTGGAAAATTTTTCAATAAAGTTTTGGTAACTCTTCCAATTTCCTTGGCTTGTGTTTTCAGAAAATTGCCGCTCCTGGTACAAGTTTTTACTTTCAGTAAACTGATTGCTTTTGGGATATTTATCCATAAATGCCTTATAGGCTTTGGATGAGTTCTCTTTTTTAGCCACTGCAAAGGCCAATTCATGGATTCGTGTCCAGGCCTCGTCTACTTCTGTAGCTACAGGATAGGTAGAAATAAATTTTTCATACTCCTTAATGGTGTCTACATCCTTGGCGAGATTGAATGCCAATGCATTTCGTTTGGCAGTTGCCAATTTTGCTTGTTGCGCAGTTGGATAGGTAGTGATGAATGCTTGGAATGATGCTACCGTATTGAGGTTTGAGGCAATTTCGAATGCAGCGGTGTTTCTGTTTTCAATTGCTTCATTTTTATATTCTTGAGGGCTTCTTTTGTAATATTCTAAATATGCATCATACCCAGCTACGGTATTGAGGGAGTTTGCATCCGTGAGTGCTTCCTTACAGATTGTGTTTGAGACCGCATCAAAATATTCTTGGTTTAGCGGAATCTTAACTAAATCCTTGATTTCCTTTTCATCTGTAAGATTGGTGTAATTGAGAATAGCCGTGGAGATGTAATCGTAGGCTTTAGTGGCACTGTAATTTGGGTAGCCACGATTGATGTGTAAAAGCGCCATTGTGTACAGGGCGGCGATATCCCTTGGATTCTTTTCTAAATCTTTGGTGAGGTTTTTTTCTGCTTTTTCAAAATCCCCTTTGTCAATGTGTTTTTGATCGTTGGTTTGGGCTTTGGAAAAAGTACTTATCCCAATAAAAAAAGCGAGAATTAAACTAATTTTTTTCATTTACCTATTTGTAACTAGTAGCAGTGTATAAATTAAAAATGAACTAACTTTTTATTCAAGAAGAGCATACATATCAAATAAAAAAAATAAAAGTCAGCCAATTATATTGAATATGTATTTCAAATTTATTGCTTTGAAACCAAAACTCCAAAACAAGCATTTATCACCCCTAATTTTCAGTTGGCTGGTTCTCTATGACTTTAAACTTGACTAATTTTCAAGTTGATTAATCAAGATAAGTTAACTATAATAAAACAATCCTTACAAAATCGGAGTCATTACCTATAATCTGAATTAATATGAGGAAAATTATTTTTTTCATTGGCATTTTTAGCCTTCTCTTGGTTCAGGCAGGCTGTGTCTTTGTTCCTGAAAAAGTAATCGTTGAAGACGGGAATAATATCCGTTTCGTATTTGACGAGGGATTAAACGATGACCCCAAATTTAGGCTCCCAAAAGATGCGAATGGCTACTATTACATGACTTTGACCAAAGGGGGGCAAAATATACAGCGGATATCAGCGCGCCTGCTCGATGGGGATAAAATAGTCGATACCAAATGCTGTGGACCTATTCAAAAGGTGACCTGGGATAGCAACCTTTACTGGTGGATTTTGTCGGGAGACACAGTAGCAAACATCACCAAAACGTATTTCAACACCTTTACTGGGCAGCTACAGTACTCCAATTTACCGCCTCTGATCAACTGGAAAGACGAACTGGTCCCTACTGTCAATTCTTCTGGCTACACCGATGAATTCACTGGTCGTGGCAATACCGTGATTGCACCCATTGGCAAGATGAAGGGAGATACGCTCACGGTCTATGCCCGGTATTACCACTCGATTGCGAAATACACCGTCGGGTCAA
>JBEDEY010000049.1:0-15434 GCA_041175425.1 Bacteroidota bacterium
AACTCAAATCGAAGCGGACCTGAAGGCAGGATTCCTTCCTTTCTGCGTGGTAGGTACAGCTGGCACGGTCAATACGGGCGCCATTGACCCGATGGAGGAATTGCTAGAAATTTCGAAAGAATACGGGCTTTGGTTTCATGTGGATGGAGCCTATGGGGCCTTGGCTAAGCTTGACCCGATCTACGCACCTGCATTGAAAGCAATTGAAGAAGCAGACAGCTTGGCATTCGACTTGCACAAGTGGCTGTATGTGCCTTACGAGGTGGGCTGCACCCTGATTCGTGATGCTAAAAAACACCGGGAAGCTTTTGCTATTACGCCCAATTACCTGTTGCGAGAGCAGCGTGGCCTTTCGGGCGGCTTGGATTCTACCAACAATTATGGATTTGAACTCTCTCGTGGCTTTAAGGCATTGAAAGTTTGGATGTCGATCAAGGAACACGGAAGGGCAAAGTATGCGGCGATGATTGCTCAAAACAACCGGCATGCGGCATACCTGGCCGAATTGGTCGAGCAGCACCCCAACTTGGAATTGATGGCCCCAGTGTCCATGAGCATCACCTGTTTTCGAATGGTTTACCCAGGATGGAAGGAAGCCGCACTTTTGGAACTCAACAAGGAGATCCTCCTCCGCCTACAGGAAGAGGGGATTGCTGCTCCGAGTTCGACCATCTTGAATGGAAAATATACGCTGAGAGTGGCCAACACCAACCAACGAACCCGAACTGAAGACATGGAGTTGTTGGTACGGGAGGTGCTTCGTATAGGAATGCAAAAAATTGCACAAGATTAAGCCAAATTTGGCTCAATTTTCGTTAAGGTATTTTATACAACTTAACTAAACCAGCTATGCGAAAAACGCTCTTTTTTACGATGATTTTAGCCGGCCTATTCCTTGGCTCCATTTCTACACAGGCGCAGGAACTTGGCTTACGTTTTGGACACATCAACGGCAACAATGTGGCTCTAGATGGTATTTTCTCCACAGGAGATTTTAGTCGAGTCCACGGCAACTTGAGTTTTGGACAGGATGGCCTTGGATTGGATGCCCTCTGGAATCCGATTTACGATGACATCGAGGATACCGATTTCAAGTGGTATGCTGGATTTGGACCTTCGGTATACCTTTCAGATGATTTTAGGCTCGGAGCTGCAGGTGAAGTAGGCGTTGAATACGCCTTTTCAGAAGTTCCCATTACCCTAGGACTAGATTTTAGACCCTACCTGTTTTTGGTGGAGGTTACCGAATTTAGAGCTGGCTTTGGATTCAATGCTCGTTGGAGGTTGAATTAATTTTTCCCTGTTAGTTTTGAAACCCGCCCATTCCTGGGCGGGTTTTTTTATCCCTTAAAATTCAACAATCAATCCGATGGTAGGAAGGATAGTTCCTCCAGGGTTCACGATAGATTTGAGCTGGTAGCGGCTTGGATCTGTCGAGCTTACAGTCAGGTTGCCTTGTCCATCTCGGACTGGGACTATTTGTGGGGGCTGTTGAGCCTTATAGTTGTAGGCATTTTGAATGTCAACATACCAGTTCAGACTCCATCGGTCAAAGAAGTACTTTTTATCAAGGCGAATGTCAAGTTGATGAAAAGGCTTTAGCCGGACGCCATTTATTCGTGAAAAGTCTAAGATAGCGGCATTTCGAAGGTCCCAGTTGCTGCGAAGGCTGGATGCACTCAAGTCAGCAGGGGTATAGGGTGTTCCACCCAAAAAGCGCCATCTTCCTCCCAGCTCCCAGTTTTTGCCAAAGCGCTTGCCTGCCGTAAGGCTCACAATAAAACCATTGTCCCAGGACGAAGGAATCATGCCCTCCGAGTTGGGGTTGGTAAACTCTGAGCGCACCAAGGTCAAGGAAGCGATCCCATAGAAATTGTTGTATAGGCGCTGTTGCGCTAGAAACTCCATTCCATAAGCTCTTCCTGTAGAATTCGAGAGGACTGGTTCATTGCCGATAGCGCCGAAGTCTGCCCCTAGGTTGGCCAAAGAAATACCATTCCGGATAGAAGTCGGGTAGTTGCTGTAGCGCTTGTAAAATGCTTCTGCAGTAAATCGCCTTGCTTTTTCAGGTATCAGGTATTCAATCCCTCCAATCAACTGGGCGTTTCGGATAAATCGTACATCGCTGTCCTGATTCACAAAATCTCCTGCCGAATTTTGGTATCCGAGAATGGTGTAGGCTGGCCGCTGGTAGTAGATGCCTGCATTGGCAGTGGCAAAGAGATTGGATTTCAGTTGATAGGAAACCGAGAATCGGGGGCTCAGCTGGTTAAAGGGGTTGGATGCTGTCTTGGCAAAGTCAGAACCGTCCATACGTATTCCTCCACTAAGCAGGAGGCGTTCGCCGAGCCAATTTTTGGTTCCAGATACAAAAGCTCCATAGCTGCTGTAGTTGGAGGTTGCCAAGATATCAATGGTACCACCAGTTTGAGAGAGTGCGGCGCGGTCAAAGTTGTCAATCAAGTAGCGAGAGTACTCCAGATTAACCCCATATTTGATGCTGTAGCCCTTTCCAAAAATGCTGTTTTCTGCGCGAAACTTATTTTCTGACTCCTGTGAGCGGTATCGAAAGAGCAGGTTTTTCTCGTCTCCTTCCTGGTTTCCGGCATATTTATAGGATTCGTTGTTGAGCATGTTTCGGCTCAGCACAAAGGTCCAAAACCCATTGTCTCGAAATCGCTTCAACTTGGCCCCTGTGGTGTAATTCCATTGGGTTTGTACTGGCAATACATTGAGTAGGTAAAGGCGATCATCTTTTTCTTCCTGAGTTTCTTCTTCAGGTGCCTCCTCGTTGAGCACAAATTGATCGATGGCGCCAATGCCGATGAAAGTTAATTCGGTTTTATCATTGATTTTGGTGGTGGTTTTTACCTGAAAATCATTGAAAGTAGGTAGAAATGGGAGATTGAGTAAACGAAATAATCCTTGCAAATAAGACCGTCTAGCCGATAGAATATAGGTTGTCTTAGGGGAAAGTGGCCCTTCGTTGGATAGGGTCAACTCAGAAGCGCCCACTGTCAATTGGGTAGCCATCCGATCTCTTCTTCCTTCCTTGAGCTGAAACTCGAAGAAGGAGCTTAGACCATTCATGCGATTGGCGGGAAATCCTCCCGTGATCAAGTCTACATTTTTAATCAAGTTGACATTCAAGATTCCTGCTGGCCCTCCAGAGGACCCTTGGGTGGCGAAGTGGTTGATGACGGGTACTTCGATTTCGTCTACAAAAAAGCGGTTTTCGTTAGGCGCACCACCGCGAATCAAGATATCATTTCTAAAACTTGGCGTGCTTGCCACTCCAGGAAGCGATTGGATCACCCGAGAGATGTCTCGATTTCCTCCTGGATAGCGTTCGATTTCGTTGGGATTGAGTTTCCGAACAGATAGGGGTGTTTCCTCAGAGCGGGTAAATTCACTGCTGACCACTACTTCATTGAGTTCGGATGCATCTTCGGTTAGCGTAAAATCCAGTTGAATTGGCTTTGCCAAACTCACCTGAACTTCAAATGCGGTCGAGGATTTGTAGCCTACATAGCTGGCCCGCACGTTGTAAAGTCCTGCTGGGATGTTGCTGATTTCGTAGAAGCCCTCCTCGTTGGTGATGGCACCGAGCTCAGTATTGAGTAGGAGCACATTGGCAAAGGCCACGGGCTGGTTGTTGATGGGATTGGTGATTTTTCCTCGGATTATACCTTGTCCCATACTGCTCAGGGAAAGGAGAAAGAGGAGTCCAAATAGACCGATGATTCGCATGATGTGGTGTGGCTTAGTTCTTCAAATGGTAGGGTAGGGAGGGCTAGGAAATTTAAGCTCCCTGTTTTTCTTTAACTCTCCAAAGACGCCACCAAGGTGTGCCAGGCGAGTCGTGGTGCTCAAAGTGGTATCCAAAAAAGTAACAACTGATAAAAGCCCAAAGATGGTTTTTGGACTGTGAATGAGAGTGGTGCGCATTGGTCTCTTCCCCCATGTGAGGAAGATAAGTTCCAAAATAAAAGAGCTGAAGCGTAGAAAGCCCAGCAGGAACCATCCAAAAGAGAATCAAGTTTTCGGTGGGAAGGACCAGCTTGAGGAGGTTGAAGGTAATTGCCATCAGGAGAAACTGCCAGATGGTGAGGTACTGTAGGATAAAGCTGAGGTACCAGCGGAAAAACTTGCCAGAGGCATGGTAGTCCGGATCCTTATCCGTGGCTACGTAGCGGTGGTGTTCGTGGTGTTTGGGAAAAAGCTTCCAGTAGAAGTTGTAGGAAAATAAGATCGCCGCGATCCAACCGGTCAGATGGTTTGCTTTTTTATTGCTGGAAACAATTCCGTGCATCGCATCGTGTGCAGTGATAAAAAGCCCAGTGTACAGGTGTGTTTGAACCAGAATGGCCAGGTAGGTCAAGGGATTTTCCCAAGAAAACTCCCAGGTGAGCAGGAAGGCCAAAGAAAGCGCCCAGGCAAGGATAACTCCCCAACCAATCAAAAGACCTTTAGGGTCAACGGAATGTACTGTGGTTTTAGCCTCCATGATGTGGAGATTAGAAGGTTAAAATACGCTCCCGAACCTGCTCCATGAGCCACATGGGCGTGGAGGTAGCTCCGCAGATGCCGATACTGTCCCCAGGGGTAAACCAAACCGAATCAATTTGGTCGGGATTGGAAACAAAAAAAGTATGCTCATTTTTCTCTTTGCAGACATTGTAGAGCACTTTTCCATTGGAGGATTTGGTGCCGCTTACAAATACAATTTTATCAAACTTTTCGGCAAAGCTTCGAAGCTCCTTGTCGCGGTTAGACACTTGTCGACAAATGGTGTCGTTGGTGTTTACTGTGATTCCGTTTTCACGTAAAATCTCGTTGATTTCGTAGAATTTATCCGTGCTCTTTGTGGTCTGACTGTACAGGGTGATGTTTTTGGGAAGGTTAGGGATATCCAATTCCGAAATGTCCTGGAATACCACCGCCTTGTTATTGGTTTGTCCCAAAAGGCCAATTACTTCCGCATGCCCATGCTTCCCGTAGATGTAGATGTTGTCTTCCTTATCGAAGGAATTTTTGATGCGGTTTTGAAGTTTCAGCACCACCGGACAGCTGGCATCAATGAGTGTAAGGTTGTTTTTGATGGACAACTCATAGGTGGAAGGCGGCTCTCCATGTGCACGGATCAGTACCTTTTCGTCGGTTAGCCCATGCAATTCACTATGGTCAATAATCTTGAGTCCCTTTCGGGTCAAGCGGCTGACTTCTTCGTCGTTGTGCACGATGTCCCCCAGGCAATAGAGATAGCCTTGCTCCTCTAGGATTTCTTCCGCCATTTCGATGGCGTAGACTACCCCAAAGCAAAAGCCCGAATGATCATCTATTTGAACCTGTAGGTGTTTCATGCTCATATTAACCACGATTTGGTAAAATTGTTTGCTTACTTCTGAGCCACTCAAAGAAGCTGATGTTCATCAGCAATAGGATCATGGAATAAATCAAATCTTCAATCGGCACCGTCCAAATCCGGATACCTAGATTTTCTGCATTGTTGTAGATCACGACGGGCTCCTCAGTAAGCCCTCCCGTAAGGATGCCGTTGCAAATCATCAGCGGGATGAGGTGCACGAGGTAGGCGAAAATAAAGCGGCCCAAGTACTTTTCTTTGAAGACTAGGTAGTGGATCAAAAGCGTGAGTGCACCAACAAAGAAGTTGACCGATGTGTACCACTTGTCGAGGTGGAGGATACTCATCCCCAGTAGAAACGGCACAAGAATCCACACGAAGTACTTCCCAATTGGACGAAAATGATCCTTTGGAAAAAAGTAAATGAGGACCTCGTAAATGAAGATGGAGGAAAAGGGAACGATAAAGAAGAAAAACCATTCTTCGATCGGGAGGTCTAGAAAGAACCATCCCAGCACATACCTCGAGTTAAATTCCCATACGCCCAAGTTGGTAAACCAGATGTCCCAAACGATAAAGAAAGCGGCGGTTCCGAGCATGCCGGGAAAAAGGTATTTCCATTGGCTGGCATAGCGAATTCTACGCTCAAAAGATTGCGCCAGTGGATAACTGATTGCAAAGAGGAGAACGCCTAGGTAGAGGTACTTTTCCATCAGGAGAATCCCAGTTTATTTTCCACATAGCTCCCAAAAAGGAGTGTCAGCTTCCTTGCATTGGGAATGCGCACACGTTCCTGGGTAATGGTCTCTGGGGGTAGCTTTTTGATCTTGTCAAATAGCTTTTGGTAGTACAAGTAGGCCACCTTGACTCCAAGTTTGGCTCCTGCTGGAAGGCCAGCAATACCAATCAAGGAATCGTCGAAGTCTTTTTGGATATCTTCTTCGATGAGTGTTTTGACGGAGGTGTCGAAGCGATTGAAATCTACTCCAGGAAAATACACTCTACCGCGCTCCTCGTAATCGCTTTTGATGTCTCGAAGGAAGTTTACCTTTTGAAAAGCAGCCCCCAATTTGCAGGCAGGTTCTCTCAGTCGCTGGTATTCCGCGTCATCTCCTTTGCAAAAAACCTTCAAACACATCAGGCCTACAACTTCAGCGGAGCCATAAATGTACTCGTGGTATTTGGAGTCATTGTAGGTTTTGAAGTCCAAATCCATTGCCATGGAATGCAAAAAGGCTTCGATTAGGTCTAGATCGATTTTGTACTGGTTGACAATCAATTGAAAGGCATGCAGTACCGGATTCAACGATATCTTCGATTCGATGGCCTCGTAGGTGTCTTTTTTGAAGCGGTCCAAAAGCGCTTGCTTGTCCTGATCATGAAAGGTATCTACAATTTCATCTGCATAGCGCACAAAACCATAGATGGCATAGACGGGAAGATGAAACTCTTTCGCTAAGGTTTTTATTCCCAAGGTAAAGCTAGTGCTGTAGCGCTCAGTGATGAGCTTACTGCACTCCAAGGTAGTTTGATTATAAAGAGAAATGGCGTCCATCTACGTAATATACCACTTTGTTTACAAATTGTTTTCTTTCATCACTTCTTTGGCCACAACATGACCTGAAATTAGGGAGGGCGGTACTCCTGGGCCTGGTACAGTCAACTGGCCTGTATAGTACAAGTTGCTTACCTTTTTGCTTTTAAGACTTGGCTTCAAGATTGCTGTTTGCATCAACGTGTTGGCCAGCCCGTAGGCATTGCCCTTGAAAGCATGGTAGTCCGATTTGAAATCGTTGTGAGCATAGGATCGTTTGTAGACGATATGCGAACGAATCTCCTGACCCGTGATTTTTTCCAAACGATCTAGAATAATATGGAAGTATTTTTCGCGCATCTCCTCCGTGTCTTCCAAATCTGGAGCGAGTGGAATGAGTAGAAACAGGTTTTCCATTCCTTCGGGAGCGACCGTAGGGTCGGTGATGGAAGGGACAGATGCATAGAAAAGTGGTTTTTCAGGCCACCTTGGATTGGTGTAGATGGCGTCGGCATGTGGTCCGAGCGGCTCATCAAAGAACAAGTTGTGGTGCCTGAGGTTTTTCAGTCGCTTGTTGACCCCAAGGTAAAAAAGCAAGCTGGAAGGTGCCATCACGCGCTTGTCCCAATAGTCTTCGGAATAGTTGCTGTACGCGGGATCGAGTAGGTGCTTGTCCACGTGGTGGTAATCTGCTCCTGCCACGATGATGTCTGCTTGAATCGTTTCACCCGAACTGAGTTTGAGGTGCTGCGCTTTGCCATTGACTACCTCAATTTTTTCTACTTCCGCATTGTATTTGAACTGTACCCCTTTTTCTTCCGCCAAGGCGACCATCCCTTTGATGATCTCATGCATGCCTTTTTTAGGGTACCAAGTGCCTAGCGCAATGTCTGCATAGTTCATCAAGCTGTACAGTGCAGGGATATTATTGGCTGTTTCTCCGAGAAAAAGCACCGGAAACTCCATTAGGCGCACAATTTTGTCATGCGAAAAATAGCTGCGCACATGCTTGGACATGGACTGGAAGATGTCCATTCGGATCATGTCCAAGAGCAGGCGTGGAGAGGTAAACTCAAATAGGGAGCGGCTCGGTCGGTGCACGAGGTCGTGGATTCCCACTTCGTACTTGTATTTGGCTTGGGCAAGAAACTTATCCAAGTTGGCAGCTGCTCCAGGCTCAATGCCTTCGAGCATGGCTCTGAATTCGTTTAGATCCGCAGGGATGTCGAGCGTATCTTGCTCTCCATAGATGACGGCATAGGAAGGATCCAAGCGGATCAGGTCGTAATAGTCCGAGGGCTTCTTGCCAAAATTGGCAAAGTAGCTTTCAAAGACATCAGGCATCCAGTACCAGCTGGGGCCCATATCAAAAACAAAACCCTGGTGTTCGAACTTTCTCGCTCTGCCACCAGGGGAATCATTTTTTTCAACCAGGGTAACCGTGCAGTTTCCCTTATCTGCCAGGTGTGTAGCTGCGGAAAGGCCGGCAAAGCCGGATCCAATCACTACCACATGTTTTTTTGACATAAAATTAATTTTTGTGCTTGTAGACCATGAGGTCTTCTTTCAATAGCTTGCGAGCAATATGGATTCTATTTTTGACAGTACCAATAGGAATTTGAAGCTTCTCCGCAATTTCATGGTACTTGAATCCTCTAAAGTGCATTAAAAAAGGAGTTCGGTATACTTCGTCTAATTTTTGGATGGCTTCCTGAATGTCATCCATGGTAAAGTTACCAAAGACACCATTGTCAATCAACGCATCACTGGAATTGATGTAGTGCAAGTTGTCCGTAGTATCTACAAAAGTACCTCGTCGTACCATCCGCTGGTAATTGGTGATGAAGGTATTCTTCATAATCGTATACAACCATGCCTTCAGGTTGGTGCCTTCTGTAAACTTGTCCTTGTTCGTAAACGCTTTCACCATCGTGTCCTGCAATAGGTCATTTGCGTCGTCTACATCACGGGTAAGCTTCATCGCAAAAGGCTTCAAGGAACTTGAAAGCTTTTGTAAAGAGTAGCTAAATTCTAGAGTTGTCATGGCGATGGCGTTTTGTTTAATCAAATCTAGTAACGATTAAACAAAATCCAAGGCTTTTGTGGAATTAAAAACAAAAAAGATTAAACAGAAAAAACAATTGAGGTTGTATTACTGAAAAAAATAGCCTTGGCTTCTCGCCAAGGCTATTTTTGCAAAAACTATTTTGTTTAAGCGATCCTCAAAAATGTTTAACTATTTCTCTTGAAACACGGGATCAAGTTCTTCCAATAGGTCTTTGATGTCTCGGATGTAACTCATCTGTACGACATTGGTAGGGAACCTTAGGTCTTGGCCAAGCACTTGGTAGCCCGTAACAAGGATTTGGGCTTGACCAAAGCGGTCTGATAGCGCATCAATGTACTCTTGTACATATTCCGAGGAAGGTGAAGTCGTGATCACTGTCAATAAGTACTCGGGTTGATGTAGTTTATACACCGCAAGCAGATCGTCATTGGGAGTGCTTTGACCCAAATAGATGACTTTGTGGCCTTTGGATTTGATCAGGTAGCTGGCAAAAAGAATCGAAATTTCATGTAATTCTCCTTCGGGTAGGAACAGCAAGAATTTTTTTCCGCCGCGTTGTGGGATTTGCCCGTCGATGGCAACAATCAGTTTCTGTCGGACGAGGTTGGAAATAAAGTGCTCCTGAGCGGGATTGATTGCTCCAGTCTGCCAGAGTACACCGATTTTAGACATAAAAGGGTAAATGACATTGAGCATGGTTTGCTCAAAACCTAGTTTTAGGATATTGGTGCTCAAGATTTTGTCAAAGCGCTCCTCATCCATCTCGATCATGCAGATCGTCAAAGCATGTATCTGATCGTCATGTGTTAAGGACCTTTCGGTAAGTTTCATGACTTCCTCACGCAACTCGTTGGAGGACATAGACGCGATCTTGCTGATTTTGACGCCATTGTCATTGAGCAAAGCCACATTCAAGATCAACTTTAAGTCGTCATCGTCATAGAAGCGGATGTTGGTATCCGTCCGTTTGGGCTGCAGCAAGTTGTACCGCTGCTCCCATATCCGAAGCGTATGGGCTTTGATGCCCGATAACTGTTCAAGATCTTTTATTGAATACGTGCTCACTTTTCCTTTGCGTTAAAGAATTCTTTGGGGACTACAAATAGACCAAAAGAGACGGCATCGTCTTTCTTATTGGTTTTGTGGTGCGCCTGGTGTGCCTTGTAGATCCCTTTTAGAAAAGGATGGTTGGGCTTGCCAAACCAGGTCAATCTTCGGTGTACCAATACATCGTGCAGTACAAAGTACAACGCGCCGTATAAGCTAATGCCTATTCCCATCCAAAAGCGGTAGTCTAAGGTCTCTACACCGAGAAAGATCAAGAGCACTGCAATGCCTCCGAATAAAAGGGAAAACAAGTCGTTCCATTCAAAGAAAGACTTGGAATGTTGGTGGTGGGTCTTGTGAATCATCCACAAAGGACCATGCATCAAATACTTATGAATAAACCAGCCAGAGAGTTCCATGGCAGTAAATCCAAGAGCGATATAGACGATAGACAGCAACATTGTGAGTATAACTTCTAGTAGGGAGAATTTGTTATTAATTTGAGGTTTCGCTACCCTTAAATTAGGCCTGTTAATTTAAAACAGTAAAATTTAAAATGGTAAAAAAGAGAATCCAAGTAATCAAAAGCCAAGTTGCTAAAGGATTGTATTTTTCAAATTTGGCTTTTCTCCAGATCAGCTGAATCACAAAGGACACCCCAAACCAGCCTAGGTAATTACTCAAAGGGATAACTTCCCACTTCCATGCCCAAAAATTGAGTGAAACGGCTACAGGTTCCAGGATGTAATCTAAAGCAGTCATGGCCGTAGCGCCCAAAAAAGCAGCATACCAGTCGTTTGGAATCTTGTGAAAAACAGATCCTGTGAGGTAGCTGAGCACAAACCAGTTGACGCCAATCACTAAAGGGACTTCCCAAAGCATCACCCCCAAGGTAGGACCATAGACATAGTCACCATATAGGTAGCCGGTGTGGATCCCAATCAGCTCTGATCCAAATCCGATCCAAAATGCTGCTGCCCCAAAAATTGGAAAGGCATCAGACCATCCTCGATGGTAGACCAAAATAAGTACCATCGTGGCCAACAAATGGAAAGGAGTCAAGGTCAAAAATAAGTCTTGATACTCTGGCAGGCTGAGTCCAATTGCCCCCACTACATGCAATGCAACCAAGATGATTTTCCCAATCCACACGCGAGAGTGCAGCATTTTTCCTTCGTGGGTAGCTTGTGTTTGCATAGTTGACGGACTTTGAGCGGTATTCTGTTTGGGATTTCTAACTTTGTTCCTTCGCAATTGTTCGCTACAAAAGTAAGTAAAACCCTTTTCTTGCCTTATGATCCTTTACAATATTACCTTTAATCTCAGCCCAGCCATCGAAGAAGATTTTATCTCTTGGATGAAAACTACCCACATCCCCGAGGTGTTGGCTACAGGGATCTTCCACCACCATGTTTTTTACCGGTTGGTCCACCATTCCGAGGATGGTTCCGTCAATTATTGCATTCAGTACTTTACTGAGTCCATGGAACGAATGCTTCAGTACGAGCGAATCCATGCTCCAGCCCTGCGCACCAAAACGCAAGAGCGGTACCAAGATCAAGCCATTGCTTTTCGTACCTTGTTGGAAACGATTTAAGAAATGAACAAGTATCTCAAACTCTTAATTAGCCTTCTTCTTCCGCAAATCGCAGGAGGTCTAGGCGCTTTTTTTACGCTGACTTCTGTACAAACCTGGTACCTGACCCTCAACAAGCCTTCCTGGAACCCGCCCAGCTGGCTTTTTGGTCCAGTATGGACGACCCTCTATGTTCTGATGGGAATAGCCTGCTTCCTGATCTGGAAAAGTGAACACCCTCGCAAAAAGCAGGTATTGACCCTGTACTTTCTTCAACTGTTTCTCAACTTTCTCTGGTCACCGGCATTTTTTGGAGCTCAAAATCCGATGCTAGGGATTTTGGTGATTGTCCCGATGTGGGCCTCGATTCTTGCTTGCATTCTATTCTTCCGTAAAATCAATACCTGGGCAGCCGTCTTGATGATTCCTTACCTCCTTTGGGTAAGCTTTGCGACGGTATTGAATGCAACCATCTGGTACCTCAACCCATAAAAAAAGCCAATCAGCAATTCTGATTGGCTTTTTTTAGGATTATATGCTCTGTTTCAATCTGAAACGAAGCGTTGAAGTTTAGGAAAGTCTGCCTGTCGACCGTGGTCTGTCAACCGTTGACAAATACTTCCTGCTACTCCTTCACCGTTGTAGTCACCTTAGGCACCTCTTTGGTCCATTGACTTGGATCTAGTTTGCGTGGCGTAGGAAGCAACTCATCCAAGGTGTTGCCGTCGTACACACGACCATCTTTCACCACGTGGGTGATTGTGTTGGTGTTGCGGATGTTCTCCAAAGGATTTTTATCTAGGATGACCAAATCAGCCAATTTGCCCACTTCAATACTTCCCAGTTCCTTATCCAAACCAAGCGATTCTGCTCCCAAGATGGTAGCTACTTTGAGGGCATCCAAGGCACGCATGTCACCACTGGCGATGGACCAAAGCTCCCAGTGGTAGCCCAATCCTTGCAGCTGACCGTGGGAACCTACCCCAGCTAGACCGCCTTGCTTGATGATGGAATTGACTCCTTGCGCATGCTTTTGGAAGACATGGTCTTCTGGTGCAAACCAACCGCCTAGTCCGCCTACTCTTCTTCGTGCTTTCTCATTTAGCTCGTTGTATGGCGTAAATCGGTTGAGCTTAATGTCGTGAAGTGGACTTTCGGTGGTATAGTAGTAGTTTTCTGCCCATGGTCCACCGTAGGATACCAGCAAGGTAGGTGTGTAGGCCATCTTGCTCTTTGCGATGGTTTGCGTCACGTCGCTGTACAATGGAAATACTGGGATGGAGTGCTCGTGACCTGGATAGCCGTCAAACAGCTGGGTCATGTTGAGCTTGTAGTCCAAGCCTCCCTCGGTAGTTGGCATCAACTGTTGCTCTTTTGCAGCCATGATCACCCACTGTCGGTGCTGTCTGTTTCCTACCAAGTACATTTTGATGTACTGGGTATTGTAGTATTTGCTGTATTGCTTAAGGACTGACTTTGTTTGCTCCAAAGACTTCAAGTTGTACATCCAATACCCCACTCCAGGGCCTGTGGAATACACTCTTGGACCAGGAACTACCCCAGCTTCCACCATATCACCATAGGTAAGTACGTCGGTAGTGGCAGTTTGAGGATCTCTCGTGGTGGTCACGCCATAGGCCAGGTTGGCGGCATAGATCCACACGGAGTTTTTATGCAATCCCCAAGTTGGCCACATGTGTGCGTGGGTATCGATAAATCCAGGGGTAATGGTTTTGCCCGTGGCATCGATTACTTGTGCTCCTGTTCCATCCAGGGTGCCGGTTTTGCCAACAGCCTTGATGCGGTTGTTCTCGATCAAGATGTCGCCTTGCTCGATGACCTCGTCGCCTTTCATGGTGAGGATGCGCGCATTTTTAAGTAGAATGCTTCCCTTTGGCATGTCCTTGGCAAAGAATACCTTCACCTGATGCTCCATTGGGCTGTAGGTTTCTTTCTTTTTGAGGTCAGCCTTGTGCAGGCTGTCAGCCTTGAACTTGACCTTATCTGCTTTGAATAGCGAATCGATTCTCTTCTTGTCTGCCTTTGCCAAGGAATCCGCCAATTTAACAGCCACTTCCCCTTTTGCTTTCAAGGTGCTCACACTGTCTGCATCAAAGCGAACTTTTTCCTTCTTGGCGGTCTTCACAGAGTCTTCCACAAATTCTGCTCTAGCCAAGTCATACACCCAGTGTCCATTACCTAGAGACCAGTGTACTTTCTTGCCATTGGCTTCCCAATACGGCCATTCTCCGCCGATTTCGGTCAGCTGACGGGCAGGGAAACTACTTGCACTTGGCTCGGATACATTGATGGTAGGTACTTTGCCCGCTGTTGGGATAGTAACCACATAGACGTTGTTGTTGATTTGTGCCAAAGCCTGGTTACCAACAGGCGCCATGTAAATGGTGCTTGCGCTGGCAGGCATCATGTTGGGCTCACGGGAATTGGATCCTTCAGGAAGCATGCAATAGTTGACTGCATCTGCATTCGAAAATGCCTTGCCCATCACGTAGCGCACATCGCTGCTATGCTCGTGTCCTGCATGATCCGGATCGGAAGCCGAGCCAAAAGGAGTGATGCCGGTGATTCGAGCGAGTACTTTCTCATCCGTCCCATCCCACTTCACGCTAAGAAGAGCCCCTCCACCTCCATTGAGGAAGATTCGGCTTGTATCCTGGGTAAAGTGCGCATTGCCGTAGTTGCCGGCATCCATGATTTTGCGGAAAGTGCCCCCACTTGCAGGGATCCAGACCAATTCCCCTTCAGAACCATCCACAAAAGGACCTTCTGCTTCAATTAAGGCTCTTTTTGGGCCCTTGAATACAAGAATTCTATTTTTTGGGCCCCAAACTGGGCCAGAATAGTAGGCATATTCGTTAGAAACCTTGCTTACCACACCCTTATCTCCGAGGGTAGCTTTGTAGAGGCTACCTCCATTTTTTTCTTCCCAAGTCACAAAAGCCAATTGTGTGCCCTCCGGATTCCAGGTAGGCATGGCTTCAGTAAATTCATTTTTGGTGACTCTTTTTGGCGACCCATTTGGGTAGTCCATTACATACAATCTGTTGAGCACGGTAAAGGCCAGTTTCTTTCCATCTGGAGAAGGTACGGCATCACGAATCTGGTTGGCCAGCTTGTGCGTGCTGTCTTTGATCGCATAGTTGAAGTACAAGCGAGGGCCCATGGCTACATTGACGTCTGCTTGGAAAGGAATCTCTGTGGCAGCAGTACCATCTACAGGCATCTTCCAGATTTTGCCTCCATAGGAAGCCACCACAAACTTGCTGTCTGGAGTGAAGGCCATGGCTGGAAGAACTCCTTGTGGTGCGATGGATTCTTGTTCGTCGCGCTGTACAGGGTAGGCTAGCCATTTTTCATCCCCAGTTTTGAGATTACGGATGACCAAACCAGTTTTGTCTTGATATCGGGTACCATAGACCATCCAGTTGCCATCCTTACTCAAGGTAGGGGTAAAAGCGGAGCCGTATCGAGAGGTGATGCTGGTGATTTTTCCCTTATCAAAATCGTAGTAGCCGACCTGGTACTGGGGAAGTGAGGCATTGTAATTCCAAGAGCCCGTTCTCCAAGAGAAGTACACCTTTTTGCCATCAGGGCTTACAAAAGGATCGATAGTCTTCATGGTAGCAGGGGCATCGTTGAGCTGTATGCCTCCGCCTCCATCGACATGGTACATCCACAACTTAGGCACTCTTCTGCCCTTGGAGACCACGATGTAGTCCCCATCAGGAGTCCAGTGTGCACCAGGCACATCTCCGGTTTTGTCCTTGGTTACTTGTACCGTGTCTTTTTTGACTAGGTCGATGTACCAAAGGTTGTCATTTCC
>JBEDEY010000050.1:0-3711 GCA_041175425.1 Bacteroidota bacterium
AGGTAGATGGACAAACTAAAGAAAAAAGGCGCTACTGAATAATTCTATGAATTAACGATTCCCCATCGCTACGTAATCTCTTTCTGTAGCTCCGGTATATACTTGACGAGGTCTACCGATTGGCTCTCCTTTTTCAGTCATTTCCTTCCACTGCGCAATCCAGCCTGGTAGACGACCCAAAGCAAACATCACAGTAAACATGTCGGTAGGAATACCAAGGGCTCTGTAAATGATGCCTGAATAAAAATCGACGTTTGGATATAATTTTTTATCTACAAAATAAGGATCATTCAAAGCGGCAAATTCCAATTCTTTTGCAATCTCAAGGATTGGATCTTTAACCCCTAATTTTGCCAAAACATCGTCTGCTGCTTTCTTGATAATTTTTGCTCTTGGATCGAAGTTTTTGTAGACGCGGTGACCGAATCCCATCAAACGGAAAGGATCGTTCTTGTCTTTGGCTTTGTCCAAATATTTCTTGGTATTTCCGCCGTCAGCTTTAATGGCCTCAAGCATCTCAATTACCGACTGGTTGGCTCCACCATGAAGTGGTCCCCATAGCGCATTGATACCAGCTGAGATCGAAGCATAAATTGGAGCTTGAGAGGAACCAACCATACGTACAGTGGACGTGGAGCAGTTTTGCTCGTGGTCAGCGTGAAGAATTAAGAGCGCGTCCAATGCTTTGGCTACTACTGGATCTACTTCGTAGCGTTCTGCTGGAAGTGCAAACATCATTTTCAAGAAGTTGGAACAGTAATCCAAAGAGTTGTCTGGATAGTTAACTGGGTGTCCCATCTTATTTTTATAAGCCCAAGCCGCAAAAGTTGGCATCTTAGCCAATAAGCGAACCATGCTCAGATTAACCTCTTCAGGGGTGCTATTTGAGTTTAACGAATCTGGATAAAATGCAGATAGAGAGCAGATTAAAGAGGAAAGTACACCCATTGGATGCGCATTGGAAGGAAAGCCATCCAAAATCTTTTTGATATCCTCATGCACTAGGGTATGGTACGTGATCTGCTTGGTGAAATCATTGAACTGTGCTTGCGTAGGAAGCTCTCCATAAATAAGGAGGTAAGCCACTTCCATGAAGCTTGATTTTTCGGCAAGGTCTTCGATTCTGTAGCCTCTGTATCGAAGGATACCTTCTTCTCCATCCAAAAATGTGATCGAACTTGTTGTTGATCCCGTATTTTTGAAGCCAGAGTCAATGGTGATTAGACCGGTATCACTTCTAAGTTTTGCAATGTCAATAGCAGGTTCATTTTCAGTACCTATGATAACTGGAAATTCAAATTCTTGTCCTTTGTAGAACAGCTTGGCAGAATCAGACATGATGTAATTGTTTGTAGCTTATTTTGGATGTAAACTCTAAAATCGGCCTTAAGTTACTAAAATCGGCCATTTTTTAAATAAATTATTCTAATGGTAATCTGGTGTTTCAATGAAATCAAATCGACTTCAAAATTGAAGAATCTAAGCTATTGATAACCAGTTGTTTTGTCTTGATGATCCAATAAACTCCTTTTATGGATTAGATAACCAGATTTGTGGAGCAAACAAAAAAGTCCCGAAGGACTTTCTTAATCGCAAAAATGTTCGAAAACTTCAACCAAGTGTTCTCCAATCATTTTGGCATTTCTACCTTCGATATGGTGTCTCTCAATAAAGTGTACAAGTTCACCATCCTTAAACAAAGCCATCGCTGGAGAGGAGGGAGGGTAGGGCAATACCAACTCTCGTACCTTGGCAACTGCATCGCAATCATTTCCAGCAAATACAGTAGCTAAATTTGTTGGCTTCTTGCCAGCTTGCTCTAGGGCCATTTTCACTCCTGGTCTAGCAGCACCAGCAGCACATCCGCATACAGAGTTTACTACTAAGAAGGTAGTTCCTTTATGATCTGGACCCAAGTGGGCCGCTACTTGTTCTGCTGTGCGAAGCTCTTCGAATCCAACGAGAGACAATTCAGCGCGCATGGGGGCAATTAATTCTTCAGGATACATAATTATGCGTGTTTATTTTTCGTGTTAAAGAAATCCTAATTCTAATTTGGCTACCTCAGACATCATGTCTTGGGTATAGGGAGGTTCAAAAGTTACTTCCACTTCGACGTGGTTTATTCCTTCGATTTGCTGAATTTTTTCCTTCACTTCTGAAGGAATGAATTCTGCAGATGGGCAATTTGGAGAAGTAAGCGTCATCAATACGAATACATTGTTTACGGGGTAAACGCTGATTTCATAGATTAATCCCAATTCATACACATCAACAGGAATTTCAGGGTCATATACCAACTTGATGGCAGTAACCACCTTGTCCCGTAGGTTGTCAATTTGGATTTTATTATCGGAAGTTTCGTCGACGTTCATGTTAGGCGTTTTGCTTGGTTTGAAAAGCTAATGCATAGCGCTTCATTTGATTCATCATTGCAGCCAATCCATTGGATCGTTGGCTTCCTAAGATATTACCCATTCCAATTCGAGGGATAAAATCTAGGTTGGCTTCCAGAATTTCCTTTGGGCTTCGTTCATTCAATACCCGAATGAGTAACGAAATCAACCCTTTGGTAATGTCCGTATTGCTATCGGCTTTATAAATTACTTTTCCTTCCTTCTCCTCCGCTACTAGCCATACCTTCGATTGGCAGCCTTGGATGATGTATTCGTCCTTACGGTAGTCTTCTGGATAGGGTTCTAAACTTCCACCCAACTCCATGATGTAAAAGATGGTCGATTCTCGGTCTTCACCCAAAATCTCGAATTCGGACACGATTTCGTTTTGTATGTCTGCTATCGTGCTCATTTATTTTTAAGGCTAGCGATTTTGGAGACTGCCTGCGCAAATACCTCCACTTCTGCACGTGTATTGTAAACAGCAAAGGAGGCACGTACGGTACCTTCTAGTCCCAATCTGCGCATCAAGGGCTGTGTGCAGTGGTGGCCTGTCCGTACTGCAATGCCTTTGGCATCAAGCAGCTGACCCACATCATAAGAGTGCATGGATTGAATGTTGAACGAGAATACTGCTACTTTTTCGGGAGCTGTACCCACCGGAATCAGACCCTTGACATCTCCAAGGATGCTTGTAGCATAGTCCAGCAAATCATTTTCATGTGCTAGGATTTGCTTTTTACCAGTTGTAAAAATAAAATCAAGCGCAGGCTTAAATGCGATCACTTCTGCGATACTAGGCGTCCCCGCTTCAAACTTGAAAGGAATGGTGTTGTAGGTTGTTTTTTCAAAGGTGACCTCTCGAATCATCTCTCCACCTCCAAGGAAGGGAGGCATTTCTTCCAAAAGTTCTCTTTTTCCATACAACACTCCCAATCCAGTAGGTCCATAGAGTTTGTGTGCTGAAAAAGCTAGAAAATCACAATCCAGCTCCTGAACATCCACCTCCAAATGAGAAGCAGACTGCGCTCCATCGAGTAAGACTTTTGCACCAACAGCATGGGCTGCAGCAATGATTGTTTTTACCGGATTGATGGTTCCTAAAGCATTGGAAGCATGGACGATGCTGACCAACTTTGTTTTGGTGCTGAGTAGCTTTTCGAACTCCTCCAAGATCAGCTCTCCTGAATCTGTAATAGGAATCACTTTAAGTATGGCTCCATTTTGCTCGCAGAGCATCTGCCAGGGCACAATGTTGCTGTGATGCTCAAGGGTAGAAATGAGGATTTCATCTCCTTTTTGAATGAATTTGGAC
>JBEDEY010000051.1:0-6719 GCA_041175425.1 Bacteroidota bacterium
GGATTTTGTTGTCCCTACTTTTTCTGCTAACTGCTCTTGAGTCATGCCCATTTCGACCCGGGTGTGCTGAATCAAGGCGCCAATTTTAAAGGCTTCATAGCCGGACTCAAGTTCGTCACGCGCTATTGTCCCCCGTTTGCCGTAGTTTTTTTCTTTAAACTCTTAAGAGTTGTCAAGTTTGTGGTTGTCGTTTCCATAGTCTGAAAATACTCAATTTTCCTGAGAACGCACTTGTCCATCTTCTAGATAAAAAAAGGTCACTTCGGCATCAAGGGCAGTGAGAATCTCCTTGGATCGCTCCGGCCGGGCGTCCGTAATAAATAGCTGCCCAAAGTTGCCCTGAGACACCAGCTGCATCAGCATGCCGATTCGCTCCTCGTCCAGTTTGTCAAAAATATCATCCAGGAGCAGCAAGGGTTTTTCCCCCTTGGCTTTTTCATACAAGGCAAACTGTGCCAGCTTTAAGGCAATGATAAAGGACTTCTGCTGCCCTTGGCTACCCAATTTGCGCAGGGGATGCCCATCGATTTGAAAATCGAAATCATCCTTATGAATTCCTGCGTTGCTGTTTTTGGTCACAAAGTCCTTTTGACGTAGCCGAATGAAGAAGTCTGGGAAATCCACACGTAAGGCTTCGGTTTCGTAGTGCAAGGCTACCTTTTCTCTACCCATCGAGAGCTTCTCATAATAGTGCTGGAGTAAAGGAGCGATTTCTTCCAAAAGAGCTGCCCTTCGCTTCGCAATGGACTGACTCAAGGAAATGATTTCCTCATCGTAAGTACTCAGCAAGGTAAGGTCACGCCGACCGGTCTCTGCAAACTGCTTCAACAGCGCATTGCGCTGCTTGAGAAAATGGTGGTAGCGGATCAGCTCCTCCAGATAAGGATGGTCCAACTGGGCGAGTAGGCCATCAAAAAATTTGCGCCTCCCCTCACTGCCGCCTTTGATCAGCTCGGTATCGTCTGGCGCAATTAATACCAACGGAATTTTTCCCACATGATCACTGACCTTGTCGACTGCCTTTCCGTTTTGGAAAATCTGTTTCTTTTTTCCCTGCTCTAAGGTGCAGCGAACTTCCAGTGGATTGGATTCCACTCTAAATTTTCCAATCAGTGTAAAAAATTCCTTTTCATGCTGAACACTCAGTGCATCGCTGCTTTGCAAGGCACTTTTGGTCAAGGAGAGGTAATGGATGCCGTCCAACACATTCGTTTTTCCACTCCCATTCCTTCCCAACAAGCAATTGATCTGCGGGCTGAAGGTCAGTTTGCTGTGGAGGTGGTTTTTAAATTGGATGAGGTCTAGGGACTCCAAAATCATGTGAGCGGCGAATTATTTGCAAGTCATCCTAATTTTTAGGTCGGGATTGCTATATTTGAGGCCTAAAATAGCACATTTTGATCAGTACCCTATGGCAAAGAAAACTGCAGCGGCAAAGACCAAGGTAAACTACTCCAAAGAGACCTATGCTTTCTGGTACGAAAGCATGCTTTTAATGAGACGTTTTGAGGAAAAAGCAGGTCAATTGTATGGCCAACAGAAGATCAGAGGATTTTGTCACTTATATATCGGACAAGAAGCTTGTGCTTCCGGTGCAATCACTGCATTGACCAAAGACGATAAGTGGATCACTGCTTACCGTTGCCATGCACACCCACTAGGCCTAGGCACAGATCCCGGAGCGATCATGGCTGAGCTTTATGGCAAAGCCACTGGTACCACCAAAGGCAAAGGAGGCTCGATGCACATTTTTGATAAAGAGCGAAACTTCTTGGGCGGCCACGGAATTGTAGGAGCACAGATCCCGATGGGTTTGGGCGTTGCCTTTGCAGAAAAATATGCAGGCACCAAAAATCTTTGCATTGCCAAAATGGGTGATGGCGCACTTCGTCAAGGAGCAGTGCACGAAGCTTTCAACTTGGCCATGCTTTACAAGAGCCCGGTGATCTTCGTGATCGAAAACAATGGCTATGCCATGGGAACTTCTGTAGCGCGTACTTCCAATGTCACCGAACTGTATAAGATCGGTGAGGCTTATGACATGCCTTCTTTCCCCGTAGATGGAATGAATGTGGAAGCCATTCACGAGGCGGTAGCTGAAGCAGCTGCAAGAGCGCGTCGCGGTGATGGACCTACACTATTGGAATTTAGAACCTACCGATTCAAGGGACACTCCATGTCCGATCCACAGAAATACCGCAGCAAGGAAGAAGTAGAAGAATACAAGCAGCGCGACCCTATCGAGCAGGTGTTGGCTACCATTCGTGAAAACGAACTTTTAAGCGAAGCAGAGATTGAAGCAATCAATAAAAAAGTAAAAACCCAAGTGGAGGATGCAGTGAAGTTTGCTGAGGAGTCTCCTTGGCCAGATGGCATGGATGCCTTCAAGGACGTATACGTTCAGGAGGACTATCCTTTTGTGATGGAATAAGGATTGAGAAGGCCCGCACAGGCATTGCTTGTGTAATTGATAAAAACCGTATATTTGCGACCGAAAATTCAGCAACATGGCTAAGAAAGAAACAAAAAAATCAGAGCAAAACGAACTAATCGAAAACCCAGAGGTGATCGCAGAGAAGCTAGTTCCAGGTGAGGATTTTTTGAAAAGTAACAGCAAAATATTGGCAGGTATCCTTGCGGTAGCTGTAGTATTGATTGGAGGCGTTCTATTCTTCCAATACAATACCCAACAACAAAATGAAAAAGCCCAAGCAGAGATGTTTCAGGCGGTGTATTTCTTTGAGCAGGATAGCGTAGACTTTGCGCTCAATGGAGATGGTATCAACAAGGGTTTTTTGACCATCATTGAAGACTATCCTCGTACGGATGCGGCCAACTTGTCGCATTTCTACACGGGTTCCATTTACCTTTCCCAGAAGAAATTTGAAGATGCGTTGACGCACTTGGAAGAATTTTCTACAGACGACTACTTGGTACAGGCCAAAGCTTATTCTTTGATTGGTGATGCAAACTTGGAGTTGGGCAAGACCGAAGAGGCGATTGCACAATACACCAAAGCTGCTCGTACAAACGAAAACAAGTTTATGTCTCCAAAGTACTTGGCTAAACTTGCTGTAGCTCAAGAAGAAGCAGGAAAGATGGAAGATGCAATCAAGACCTACACCGAGATCGAAGAGAAATACTACGAGTCTTTCGAATTTGCTGCGGCACGAAAACATAAAGCACGCTTGGAAGGCCTTGCCGCTAAGTAATGCTTTGTAAATGCATACTAGAAGAGTAAGGCGCTTGGTGTCTTACTCTTTTTTGTTTTAACCCCTTACTACCCCATCTTTTCTTATGGCCAGTTCCCAAAAAAATCTCAGCGACTACAGCTCCGCGAACTTAACTGACGTCTCCAAAAAGCGATTTGCTATCGTGGTTTCCGAATGGAACGAGGAGGTGACGGAATCTTTGTATTCTGGTGCTTATGAAACCTTACTTCAGCATGGCGTAAATCCCAAAAACATTGTTCGCAAGCAAGTACCAGGTTCCTTCGAACTTACCCTTGCTGCACAGTGGTGTGCACAGGATGAGCAGATTGATGCAGTGATTTGCTTGGGATGTGTGATTCAGGGGGAAACCCGTCACTTTGATTTTATCTGCGATGCCGTAGCCCATGGCATCACACAGGTAAGTTTGAAATACAACAAACCGGTCATCTTCGGTGTGCTCACCCCAAATACCCAGCAACAGGCCCTAGACCGTGCGGGAGGAAAGCATGGCAATAAAGGAGATGAGGCCGCGATTACGGCCATAAAAATGCTTGGATTCTAACCTATTAAGCTGATCAACGCGTGAAAATAATGAAGTTTGGAGGGACCTCCGTAGGTCGTCCCGAACGGATGTATCAAGTAAAAGACTTGATCACTCGAAGTACTGAGCCCACAATAGTGGTTCTGTCTGCCCTTTCTGGTACGACTAACGCCCTAGTGGGTATTGGCGAGGCCTTGGCTGCTGCCGATAAAGCACTCGCTAAAGAGCGGATTGATAGCTTGCATGCCCATTATTTGAACTTTTATCCTGAACTTTTGAAAAGCCCTGCCGCAAGAACCAAAGCGGAGGACATTTTAAAAGAGCATTTTGAGTTTCTCAACATCCTACTAAAAATCTCATTCAACGAAGCGATCCAACGGGATATCCTCGCTCAAGGAGAACTACTTTCCACCAAACTTTTTCATGCGCTACTGGAGGAACTCGAAATTCCTTCAGTGTTGTTGCCTGCCTTAGACTTTATGAGCATCGATGAAAATTCGGAGCCTGAGCTAAGCAAAATTTCCGAGCGATTGAAAGCGATTCTTGCCCAATACCCAGATCAGCAGCTTTTCATCACCCAAGGCTATATTTGTAAAAATCACCGCAACGAGGTGGACAACTTGAAGCGTGGAGGGAGTGATTATACGGCTTCCCTAGTGGCGGCGGCAATCCAGGCTTCGGTGTGTGAGATTTGGACAGACATTGATGGCATGCACAACAACGATCCTCGAGTCGTGGATCGCACGCGTCCCATCGCAGAGCTTTCATTTGATGAGGCTGCCGAGTTGGCCTACTTTGGGGCTAAAATACTCCACCCCGCCTCCATCTGGCCTGCACAACTTCATAATGTGCCTGTTAGACTTCTGAACACCATGGACCCCGCTGCGGCAGGGACCTTGATCAAGGCAGAAGTAGCCGAAACGGGAGTAAAGGCAATTGCTGCCAAGGATGGCATTACTGCCATCAACATTAAATCCAGCCGGATGCTCTTGGCCTATGGATTTTTGAGACGAATTTTTGAAGTCTTCGAATCCTTTAAAACTCCAATCGACATGATCACGACCTCTGAGGTGGCGGTTTCGGTGACTATCGATGACTTGAGTCATTTAGAACAAATTGTAGAGGAGTTACGCCGCTTTGGTACAGTGGAGGTGGACTCCAATCAGGCCATTGTGTGTGTGGTTGGAAATCAAGTCGCCGAAACGAAAGGGGCGATTCAATCCGTTATGGATTCCTTGGTGGATATTCCCGTTCGGATGGTGTCTTTTGGAGGAAGCAAGCACAATGTGTCCATCTTGATCGATGCGCAATACAAAGTGCAGGCCTTGAAAAACCTCAATGAGGGTGTCTTTATCTGGTAAATAAAAATAGCACAATGACTTCACCCAAACCTGGATTTCTGCAGCGTCTTCAAAGCAAATGGCAACTGAAAAGCTTGACCCAAGTGCTTTTGGTTTTGCTAGTCTTTGCCTGTACGGGCACGACCATTTTGCTAATCAAAAACCCGCTCCTTGCTTTTTTTGGCATTGAAAGAGGGGGCGACCAAGGGCTGCGAAATACCATTGCCTATTTGCTGCTGGTGTTGCCCTTGTATCAAATAATGCTCTTGGTGTATGGCTTTATTTTTGGGCAGTTTCGATTTTTTTGGGAAAAGGAGAAGCAACTAGTACAGCGGATTGACAAGCTGTTTACCCGCAAAAAATCATAACCCTACCCGATTAGCTGATTCGACTCCAATTGACAGCAGTGTTTTTTTGAGCTCGCACCTGTCTCAGGATGGCGAAGTGTTCTGGTTTCTCCAAGGTAGGATCTGCAGCCAAGACTTGCTGCGCCGCATCTCTTGCCAAGGTCAATAGTGGAGCATCCTTACTCAAGTCTGCAATCAAAAGATCGGTAATCCCACTCTGCTGGGTACCCATCAAGTCACCCGGTCCACGAAGTCTCAGGTCGACGTCTGCGATTTCAAATCCATCGTTGGTCCTGACCATCGTATCCAAGCGAACGCGTGAATCGCGGCTGAGCTCCACCTTGCTCATCAAGATGCAGTAACTCTGTTCGGCGCCTCTTCCCACTCGCCCTCGAAGCTGATGGAGCTGAGAAAGGCCAAATCGCTCTGCATTCTCAATGATCATCACCGAGGCGTTGGGCACATTGACTCCCACTTCAATTACCGTAGTGGCCACCATGATTTTTGTTTCCCCTTTCACAAAGCGCTGCATTTCATAGTCCTTGGCATCGGCTTTCATGCCTCCATGGACGATGCTTAGGGGCACCTGCGGAAAAGCGCGAGCAATGCTTTCGTAGCCATCCATTAGATTTTTAAGATCCAGGCTTTGGGACTCTTCGATCAAAGGATAGACGATGTATACTTGTCTGCCTTTCTTGATTTCCTCCTGTATAAAACCAAAGACCTTAAGCCTGTCCTTGTCGTAGCGGTGAACCGTTTGAATTGGCTTTCTACCTGCGGGAAGTTCGTCAATTACGGACACCTCCAAATCCCCATAGAGGGTCATCGCCAAGGTTCGTGGGATCGGCGTAGCCGTCATGACGAGCACATGGGGCTGGTACTGCTCGTTCTTGGCCCAAAGTTTGGCCCGCTGCGCCACACCAAAGCGATGCTGTTCATCGACGATGGCCAGCCCCAGATTTTTGAATTGGACGACCTCTTCCAAGAGTGCATGCGTTCCGACCAAGAGGGTCAATTCCCCAGACTCCAAGGCTTCATGCAGGACCTTTCGAGCGGCTTTTTTGGTTGAGCCTGTAAGCAAGGCAATCTGCAGTCCCATGGCTTCGGCGTATGCCCGCAAACCTTCATAGTGCTGGTTGGCAAGAATCTCGGTGGGAGCCATAATGCAGGTTTGTGCTCCAGAGCCAATAGCGAGTAGCATGCTAATAAAGGCTACCATGGTTTTGCCACTTCCCACATCTCCTTGAATCAGGCGGTTCATTTGCTTGCCCGATTTCAT
>JBEDEY010000052.1:0-4622 GCA_041175425.1 Bacteroidota bacterium
TCTTTTCTAAAATAATACCCAGGTCGGTAGACTGTTCCCTTCAGGTCACTACTTAGGAGTAGGTGAGAAAAGAGCGTTCCCTGCAAATCACTTTCATCCTCCACTTGATCCAGATCGACCACCGACAGGGAGAAGTTTGCTGGCGCAATGCTATCGAGGAACGAACTCTTGAGCTCCAAGTTTACTTTTCCGCGGGGTTGAAGTGATGCGTTTGAAGTGGACAACTCCAGGGTCAACTCATCCTTATTTTGAACGAATACGAGTCGCTCGAGTAGGGGTCTGCCTTGGGCATCAAGTACCGCAATCGTATGGATGCCGCTTGGAAGGTTTTTCTTTGGGATGCGTACACCCCAGACTCCATTGGTAAGGGTTCCTTCGGCCATGTAATTGATCAATCCTCGGGTATGGCTTACCAGCAAGAGCTTTCCGGTAATGCCCTCGCCTTGGATAATTGCGGAGATAAAGGTGCCGTCTTTTGGGTTTTGAACTTGAATGCTTAGGCCTTTCTCCAAGGCTTTTGGCAGCGGAATTTTACGCGATACTCCCAGTGTACTGTCTTGGATGATGGCGAGGTAATCGGGTTTTTTGGGGGTAAACTCCAGTTTCCCTAACCCAGCTTCATTGGTGGTAAATTGAGTTCCTTCCTCCTCCGCTATACTTCCTTGAAGCTGGAGTGGGCTGCCATCTGGAAAAACCGCTCGAATGGCTACCGTTGATTTCTTTCCAATTACCCAATTTCCACCTTCTGGCAAAAATTGAATGTCTGCAGCTTCCAAGGGATATGGAAGCTTTACTTTTTGAATGATGGTATAGCCGGGGCTTTCTTCAAAAGAAAGGGCAAGGTGTTGGGAGGGATGGGGGGAATTGGGGATGGAAAAACCAAATTCCGTCATGCCTTGGGCATTCAGTTGAAGGGTTTGACTGAAGAGCTCATCCTCTCCCGCGATGGCCTGCAACTTGATGGATCGATTGCTCAAGGGTTCACCGGCTGAATTGACCCCTTGGAGGGACAATTTGTACCGAACCTTTTCATTTTCCACCCGAATGTCGAGCACGTCTACTTTGGGTAAAAAAGTGCCACCTAGCCCATCAACTACTTGCACTTGTTGCGTGAAAAAGTAGTTTTCTCCAAAATTACGCATCCAAGTGGTGTAGGCTTTGAGTTGATAGGTACCTGTCTTCCCAAAGCTGGGAAAGTTAAAATCTCCAGCACCACGACCATTTTCCAAGTAAATAACTTTTTGAGCGACGCGTAGGCCATCCCCATCAAACAAGTCTACGTAAAGTGTTTTGCTGAGTGGGGAAGGGAGCTGCTCACCGCCTGCAACAACATAAGCCGAGAACCAGAGGTCATCTCCTAGCGTGTAGGTAAATTTATCCAGGTGGAGGTAGGCCTTTTCAACTGGAAATTCATCCTGATAGCTCTTGAAGTAGTCTTGAATTTGTTTGGGTAGTCCTTCTTGGGCTTGAGTTGGAACTGAAAAAATGAGCAAGGCAAGAAAAAAAAGTGGGGAAAGGATGTATTTCATAGAAAAAATCAAGTGGTGTTAGAAGCTTTAACCGATTAGTAGCCTTTAGGGTTGTTCCGTCGGATTATTATTTTCCGAAGGCTGGAGTTGCGCTACTTCATTCTTGTTGGCAAGCTGTCCACAGGCGGCATCAATGTCCTGTCCTCTGGACTTGCGCACCTTGGCAATGATGCCTTGGCCTTCAAGTACGCGGACGTACATGTCCACGGCCTCTTGGGATGCCTGTCTGAATTCCCCTTCATCGATGGGGTTGTATTGGATGAGGTTGACTTTGGAAGGGATGATCTTGCAAAATTTAGCAAGGGCCTTGGCATGCCGCTCGTCGTCGTTGATTCCTTCCCAGATCACGTATTCGTAGGTAACTTTTCGCTTGGTGCGGCTGTACCAAAAGGATAAGGCGTCGGCCAGATCTTCCAGCGGATTCACCTCGTTGATCGGCATCAGGCGGGTTCGGGTCTCGTTGATGGCGGAGTGGAGGGAGATGGCTAGGTTGAACTTGACCTCATCCTCTGCCATTTTGCGAATCATCTTTGGAATCCCCACTGTGGAGAGGGTGATTCTACGGGGAGCCATGCCCAACCCATCCGCGGAGGTGATTTTATCGATGGCGCCGATGACATTGGCGTAGTTGAGTAGGGGTTCGCCCATGCCCATAAAGACGATGTTGGTCAAAGGCCGTTGAAAATAGGTCTCCGCCTCGTCTTTGATGGCGACCACCTGGTCATAGATTTCATCTGAATTGAGATTCCGCATGCGCTTCAATCGAGCAGTTGCGCAAAAATTGCAATCCAAACTACATCCCACTTGTGAAGAGATACAGGCTGTAATCCGTTTGGTGGTGGGGATAAGCACAGATTCGACGATTTTATCATCGAAGAGTTTGACTGCATTTTTTATGGTGCCGTCACTGCTGTGCTGCATCAGATCCACACGGATGTGGTTGATGGTAAAGTGGGTTTTGAGCAGTTCCCGAGTGGAAAGTGAGATGTTGCTCATCTCGTCAAAATTCTTCAGCGACTTACTCCAAAGCCATTCGTATACTTGTTTGGCTCGGAACTTTTTTTCGCCCTGCTCGAGAAAGAATTCTTCCAGTTCGGGCAAACTTAATTTACGGATGTCTTTTTTCTGAAGTTCCACGCCACAAAGGTAGGAATTGAAATTGGGAAAGCAGACAGGATTGGCCAATGCCATTCAAAATTAATGGGTAAAGCCTTCTGTTTTAATTGCGAGTTTCCTGCTTCCTTTTCTTGGAAAAAGAAGGGGATTCAAGAACATATCTCTTATTTTTGTAGGGAAAATTCTAACCCCTTGCTATGCGCCAATCTTGGTGGAAAATTCTTACTGTAGGGCTATTGATGTACACGCTCGTTGGCGGCTTGCTGCTGGAGGTTCCTCGGCTTCCCATCCTGAATGAGACCATCCGTGCGCTTCATTTTCATGTGACCATGTGGTTTGGAATGATATTGATGCTCCTTGTGGCAGCCTGGTACAGTGTCAAGTTTCTAAGAAGCAATGAGCTGAAGTACGACGACATTGCCTTGGAGTTTACCAATGCGGCCATTTTGTTTGGGGTATTGGGAATCGTAACGGGCATGCTTTGGGCCAAATTTACCTGGGGAGATTATTGGAGTGGAGATCCCAAGCAGAATGCCTCTGCGATTGGCTTACTCATGTACTTCGCCTATTTAGTTTTGAGAGGCAGCCTTTCAGATGCACAGCAACGAGGTAGAATTGCTGCGGTGTACAACTTATTTGCCTTTGCCGCATTCATTCCCTTGATCTTTGTATTGCCACGACTTACCGATAGCCTTCACCCAGGAAATGGGGGCAATCCTGGCTTCAATGCCTACGATTTGGACTCCAAACTCCGACTTGTATTTTACCCTGCCATTGTAGCTTGGACACTTCTGGGAACTTGGATCGCAACTGTTCGTGTTCGTATCCGTAGGCTAGAGCGAGAAGTGGAGGAAAACCGTTTTAACGATTGATCGATGAAAAAATTTGTGCTATTTCTTTTGATGAGTATGTCTCTTGTGGCGGTTCAGGCCCAAGAAAAAATTGCCGTTACTGCTGCTGATTACAGCAACAACGAGGTGGAAATGGCAGACCTCATGCGAAGTGAAGGTAAAATATATGTGTTGGTGGGGGTGATTGTGTTGATTTTCATTGGCCTGCTGGCCTATGTGATTCAAACAGACCGGAGGGTTTCCAAGTTGGAAAAAAGTAGAACAAATTAATTAGGGATAGGACATGAAGAAGGGACATTTAATTGCCTTGGGAATTATTGCCGTAGCGATTGCGATCATTCTCACCTCAATTGGTGATGCGAGTAGCTACGAGAGTTTTGATACTGCTCTTGAGATGAAGAAAGATGGAGAGGACAAGGCCATCCACGTGGTGGGCAAGCTACAGAAAGATGCCGCAGGGCAGGTGGAAGGGATTGAAGTCAGAGAAGATAAAACCTCCTTCACCTTTATGCTGGTGGACAACGAGGGCACCACTCAAAAAGTATTTTACAATCAGCCCGTGCCGGCAGATTTTCATCGATCTGAGCAAGTAGTGGTCATAGGTAGCTACCGAGATCAAGAAATCTTTGTAGCAGACAAGATCCTCATGAAGTGTCCTTCCAAGTACCAAGAAACAGACGTTCAAGCTGCGGGCATCTGATGGTAAATTCTATTCCAAGTAAAATCGTATGATAAATACCTTTGTGGGCAATTTTGGTCACCTGACTACCTTGGTGGCTTTTGTGAGTGCCTTGGTGACTGCATTTGCCTATAGCCAATACTTCAAGGCCAACGAACTGGAGAAGGACAGCTGGCGAAGATTTAGCCGGGTGAGTTTTTACATCCACGCGCTTTCCACCAGCTTGATTGCGGTGTCCTTGTTTGAGATCATCTACAATCAGCGCTACGAGTATTTTTATGCCTACTCGCACAGCTCGAAAGCACTTCCCGTTCATTACATGATCTCCAGTTTCTGGGAAGGCCAAGAAGGGGCATTTATTCTCTGGGCATTTTGGAATGTGGTGCTTGGGTTGATCCTAGTGCACACCAATAAGTTTTGGGAAGCACCTGTGATGGTGGTATTTTC
>JBEDEY010000053.1:0-5880 GCA_041175425.1 Bacteroidota bacterium
TTGTAGTCAAAGTTGCCATATTCCAGGTAGAATTCACCAGCACCTAGGTAGGGCTCGCTATTCCATCCCTCGGTTTCGTCAAATACGGCCACTTTGGGGTACCACTGCGCAAAGGCATAGATCCAACCTTCTTTTACCTGTAGTCTGCCCATGCGGTCCATGCCTTTTTGAGGCACTTTGAAAGAGAAATTCATGGATACCGTCGCTTTGCCTCCTTTGGCGGGGATAGGCTCAGCAAACCAAACCTGCATGCGGGTATCGTCGATGAGGTGTTTTGTGGAAGAGGCTCCTTTGGGACCCACCTTCGCAAGTACGTTGCTGATTTGATAGCCACCGTCTATATCTCCGTTGTAGCGGTTGCCCTGAACCGGAGTGGTGAGCGTTCCTCTAGAAGTGGGGGTAAATCGGTTTTGCTCCAGCTGCAGCCATACAAAGTCCAAGGCCTCTGGGCTGTTGTTGGTGTAGGTGATGGTCACCTTACCGGATAGGGTATGGCTCGCCTCGTCTAGCGCCACTTCCATCTGGTAGTCGGCGGCATTTTGCCAGTAGGCTTCACCTGGCTTGCCTGAAGCAGAGCGGTAGCTATTTCCTCTTCGGTCGATGACCTCTGCGAAGTTTTTTTGGTTGTTGTCCTTTCCTTGCTGCGAAAAAGTAGGAAAAGGAGCATTCAGAAGAAAGAGGGACAAAAGTCCTCCCAGTTGGAGTATTCTTTTCATGATTGCGTTGTATTTGGGTTCAAAATAGTGACAAAACTGCTTTCGACGAATTTTTTTACGCAAACTCTTCGCTTTTGTTTGGAGATAAGGAGGTAGACTGACTTGTGTGGGGGAAAATTTCCACCTTACCTTTGGCGCCTAAACCAACCCATTATGCGTACCCTTTTTGCTTTTATCGGTCTATTTTTCCTTGCCCTAGCGGCAAATGGGCAGACCGATACCACTAGCCAAAAATTGGAAGAGGTGCTAATTCAAGAGAACCGGATTCAGCTACCCTTCTCCAAGCAAAATCGCTCCATTGTCCTGCTGGATCGGAGGCAACTTGAAGTTAGCCCCGCCAAAAGTTTGAATGAAGTACTCAGCTTTGTGCCGGGAGTAGATGTACGGCAGCGCGGCGTGGCAGGGGTACAGGCAGATGTGGGGATTCGTGGAGGCTCGTTTGAACAAACCCTTCTCTTACTCAATGGAATCAAGCTCAGTGATCCACAGACTGGACACCATTTGATGAATATTCCCATACCCTTGGTGGGGATTGACCGGGTGGAGGTGTTGAAAGGCCCTGCCTCCCGTATTTTTGGGCAGAATGCTTTTACCGGAGCCATCAATGTGATTACTCGGTTGGCAGAGGCTCCTAGTTTACGGCTGCAAAGCTATGGAGGGAGTTTTGGTTCGGCTGGGCTGAGTGTGTCTGGGGCGCTTCCGATTGGGAATTACCGGCAGCAACTTTCTTTCTCTTCGGACGGGAGCGATGGACATTGGTACAATTCGGATTACCAGGTGCGCAACCTGTTTTACGAAGGAGGTGCACAGATCCACCCGGCACATGAGATCCGAGGGATGCTCGGCTACACGGACCGTAGTTTCGGAGCCAATGGTTTTTACACTTCTTCCTTCCCCGATCAGTGGGAGAGCATCCAAACGCGCTTAGCTGCCGTTTCCCATACCTATAAGAAAGAAAAATTCCAGTTGCTTAGTCGAGCGTACTGGAGGCAAAATGAGGATGAATTTCGCTTGAAGCGAAAGGAGCCCGCTTTTTTTCAAAACAACCATACCTCGACCGTATCGGCTGTGGAAACCCACGGGACCTACAGCAGCAGCTTGGGCGTGACGGGACTTGGGTTGGAATTGAGGCAAGAGGGGATTGTTTCGAGTAACCTAGGCGGTCATTCCCGCAGCTTGTTTGGGCTGTTTGCCGAGCAGCTGGTATCCATAGGTGAAAAAGGAGAGATTCGTGGAGGCTTGTATTCCACCTACTATTCCGAGTATGGGTTGAAGCATTTTCCTGGGGTGGAGTTGGGGTACCAGGTAAGTCCTTCATTGCGCTTATTTTCAGGGGCAGGCAGCAGTTTCCGCATTCCTACCTACACCGATCTTTACTATCGTGGGCCTACCAATGTGGGAAATCCTGATTTGGTGCCCGAAGAGGCCTTTTCTTTAGAGTTGGGAGCAAAGTGGGCGAAACCTACTTGGAGAGCAGAGTTGGTGATCTTCAATCGAGCGAGTGAAAACTTGATTGAGTGGACCCGTGAATTCAATGATCCTTGGAAGCCACAGAACTTCACCTCGGTGAACTTCCAGGGCCTAGAATCCTCCTTTGCCTATCAATTTGCGGCGGGGAGGCAATGGGTTCAACTCAAGGAATTGCAGCTATCCTACAACTACATCGATGCCAACCTGGAGGCAGTACCTGGATTGGAAAACCGCTATGCGCTTACTGCGCTGAAGCATCAGCTTCTAGGAGGCCTTCTTGTAGGGTTGGGGAAAAAGTTAGAGTGGAACAACAAGGTTCGTTATGTGGAGCGGATGAGTTTGGATCCGTATTTGGTGGTGGATACCCGGGTGGACTTCAATCGACTTGGGAAGCTTGGGTTTTTTGGGGAGTTGTCCAATCTGACTGATGCCGACTATGTGGAAGCGGGTACGGTACAGATGCCTGGTCGATGGTTTCGAGCAGGTCTTGTGGTAAATTTGGAGTAGCAACTTCTTTTTTTTCTACTCATTCTCAATTATTTAATTGAAAGAGTAGAAAAAAAATGGGGAATGCTATTGGATAAAATCTGATTCAGATTACCTTTGCAATCCCTTCTGGAAAGAACGTGAATGGGAGTTTAGCTCAGCTGGTTCAGAGCATCTGCCTTACAAGCAGAGGGTCGGGGGTTCGAATCCCTCAACTCCCACAAGAAACCTCGAAGAAATTCGAGGTTTTTTTTTGCCTTATAGAGTCGGGAGTTGATCCCGTAATCCTACGGGATCAACTTCCATATTAAGTCCTGGTTTTTTCGGGACTTTTTTTATGCCTATTGTCCAAACAAAAAATATGGGGATGGTCAATAGGGTCGGGTGCTCTTCCGTAATCCTTCGGGATCAGTTTCCAAAGGTAAGTAGAGGAAGGGGTAGCTATTTTAACTCCTTTGTTTCCCCTTAAAAAATTTAGCCTAGGCTTCCCATCATTCACTTACAGCTTCCCGAATTCGGGGGGCGTAATTATGGATTTGGAAAAAAATCAATTGCAAAATTTCTACGAGCTGTTCGAGATCAATTTTTGACTCGTCTTTGGAGAGGGGCATGACGTATCGGAAATACACCAGTCCCGCCTGAGGATCGCAAACAAAGCCTGGGGTAATCAATTCACTATTCATGAAGTGAAGAATGGAATCTAGGTATTTTGGGTATTCAGGAGTGATTTCCAAGACAGGAACAACAAATTGAAGCATGCGAAATGCATCTACTTCCTCTTCTAGATCGGGGATGTAGCCGATCTCCATCACAAAACTTTCCTTTTCTTTGGTTTCGAAAAACAATTCCAAATAGGACTCCGCAAGATCGCCTTGACCTGACTTCAGTGAAACTTTTACGTTTCGCTTTACCAAAAAATCATTTATTGCTTCAAGGGTCATCTTATTTTTGGTTGAAAGAAAAAATGATGTTTATATCGATAGTATTCTTCTAAAAAAAGAAGAAAACGCTTATTTCGCGGGGTAAATATTTTCATTTGAAAGCCCATTCTCCATGTTGTTTTGGGCAATAGCTTTGTCGATTTTTGCTTGCTCCTCTTTCTTCAATGGGTTTTCTTCCTTGAATTTCTGAAAACCATCTGCGGTATTAGTATAATGCCCTTTTGGTTTCAAAACTCCATAATTTTTAAATAGAACAATATTTTTCCCTTTTCCTTTGGTGGAGTTAAAAATAATTCCATCTCGTGCATCCTCTCTTGCTTTTTTCTCAATTTTCTTAGGTTCCTTTTGGACCATGGAATCCAAGCCAAAGAAGCCTTTGGAAGATGCATCCACAAGACTTGCTGTGGCCACCCCTGTGTATTCAATCAAATGGACTGCAGTTAGTAGTCCATCTTCTGGTTTTCCCTTTTTTATATTGTCGAATTCATGTGCTTGCACTTCCGCATAGGCCGTATTTAGATCAGTTGCAACATAAAAACCTCCTCCAAATCTGCTTAAAGGATTATGGAACCTTGGATCTACACGGTTAAGAATACTTTCGGCTGCTCGATCATTGGTGGTCACGTGGAATGCAGAAGGAATAGGTCCTACATATAGGGGGAGGGTTTTGGTAGTGGCTGTGACATCTTCAATCCCTTCAGAAGCCTTGAACCATAAATCATGATCAAGACCTTGTTGCTCAATAGTTTCATTCGCATTTCCTTTTCCATCATCCCCCCTTCTGTCGATTTTTTCTGGGGCAGGATTTATAGGGGCTAGTTGAAAGGTGTTGGAAGAAAAAGTACTTGAGGTACTAGTCGTTTGCGCAGCTTGGAAATTCGGCATTGCCTTGAATTGCATTGCCTTTGCGCCCAATACATCGGCTTCTTTCTCCAAGCCTGCATCGTCGTTGATGTTGACTTTGGACTGGAGTTGGGTGGTAGGTTGTACCCGTCCCTCTTTTTGTTGGACCACATGACCTAATTCGTGGGGGAGGTGCTTTTCTTGACCAGGCCCTAAGTGGATGTCCGTACCCTGCGCGTAGGCATGGGCATGAAGTTGGGCTGGTTTGTCCGAGTTGCGGTGCACCTTCACGTCACTCATGGACAGGCCTGAGAGGGATTCCATACCTGACTTTAACTTATCGGGGAGGCCCGTTTTATTTTCTTGTCGTTGCACCGGAGCATCGTTTGCTGCCGGCTGCCGAAGGTCACTAGCCGCTTTGAGTTGAGCTATTCTTGATAACCCTGTAAAAACAGATGCTTTGGCTTGCAGTTGCGTGGTGTTGCTTCGATTGCCCTTGTCATCGGCAGCTGACTGCAAGCTAACCAGCTGTGCGGTGCTGGATCGATTGTCTGCATACTCCAATTCTGAAGACTCAATTTTCCCTTCTTGCTTCGGGGAAGCGGTGGCTTTTTTGGTTTCAGTTGTGGGAGCACTCTTAAATTCTGCCATTTGGGTGAAATCGCGCTACTTTATTATCTCTTTGAAGGTACTAAATAAATTTACTTTTCAACCTACGGAAAAGTGAATGACACCTTTTTTATTACATTTCGACAGTGTCGCTGCCTATGACTTGTTCAAATCCGGCTTTCGCCCCTGCATCAACTTCTTTTATCTTTACCTTTAGGTCAGCCAATCTATTCATTATTTTATCAACTTTATCTTTATGCTGAGGTCCTGCTTTTGGAAAAATATTGGTCGTGATGTCATCCTCTATTTTTTGGACAGTAGTTAATAAATTATTAAAAACCTTGGTGGCTCCTTCTTTATCTTTTTCTAATTGGACTACTGTGTAGGTTTGCATCCCAAGTTCTAACACCACGAATCCTACTCCAACGCCAGGTGTAACTGCACCAGCACCTTCAACGAACGCGTCTGTTGCTGCTAAACCCGTTGCTGCAATGGGGTCAGCGGATGCTTCCTTCTTCTTGCCAGCCTTGTATTTTGCGGCTCCTTTAAGTGCAGTCACGCCTAAGGCAGCAACCAAAAGGGGAAGAGCAGCCCCCCCTGTTCCTAGAGCCACTGTTGCTGCAGCTGCTATCCCAAGTCCAAGGGCAGTGTAACCCAGAGCCATTCCAACTTTTTCTAGCAGCAATATGTTGTCCTTATTTTTCTTTTCTTCTTTTAGATTTTTAAAGTTGAGGTTATCGAAAACATCAATATAGGCTTCTAATTTTACCAGAAACTCATCAATTGACTCTCCAATGTTGGAGGCAGGTTTTTCT
>JBEDEY010000054.1:0-8456 GCA_041175425.1 Bacteroidota bacterium
AATGCGGGTTTGTCCATGTTGGCATCCTTAAACTGTCCTTTGGGACGGTGGATGGGAGTGCCCGACACCACAATCGAAGAGGCCCGGCCATGGTAGCCTACAGGCAAATGCCTCCAGTTGGCAAGCAAGGCATTTTCGGGATCGCGAAACATCTTGCCCACATTCGTAGCATGCTCGATGCTGCTGTAAAAATCCGTGTAATCTCCGATTTTGACTGGCAACAGCATTTCTACTTCTTTGCTTTTGATCAGTACCTTTCCTCGAATGGAATGGGTCCGGAGCTCCTCGTTTTCTTGAAGCAGGAGTTGCTGTACGCGTTCTCGGATTTTTTTTGTTTTCACCTTACCGAGCCCAATCAAGTCGTTGAGTGAATCCTTTAGGAAAATCCCCTCCGGAAGAAATAGGTTGGCAAAAAAGCCTTCCTGGTCCAAAATGCTCAGGTCAATCACCTGATCTCCAATAGCCATTCCTATTCTTGGGCTTAATTTCTTGCTTTGAAAAACCCCAAAAGGAAGGTTGTAAATCGTGAAATCCGTATTTTTTGGAAGTTCCACCCAGGTAGTCAACAGTGGAAATGGGCTAGTGCTCATGTGTAAAAATTTAAGAAGCTGCAAGGTAGGTAGATTCAGGGGAATCAAAAACCCCATTCAAGGTCTACATTCTTTAAACTGAGAAAAATCGGTTTTGTTGAATCAAAATTTTCAAGCTTCTGAGTAAAAAGCTATTGCTTTCGCTTATCTTGATGTCGATTAATTTCTCCCTCTTGCCTAATTCAACTTGATGGCGATTAAAATTGATTCGACCCATTTATCAATAAACCCTATGAAAAAAATTCTTTCCCTTTTTGCTCTCCTCCTGTTTCTGGGAACTGTTGTCCCAGGATTTTCGCAGGAAAAATCCGTAGTCGTTCAGCTGGACGAAGTTGCAGTAATCGAGCAGAAGGTCATGATGCCCATGCGAGATGGGACGCGATTGGCCACGGACATCTACCGTCCCAAAGGGGACCAACCTGTACCCATCGTATTTTCTAGAACACCCTACAATTTCAATACATACGGCAATGGAGAACTCAATTCCCGCACCATGCAAACGGCCTTGGACTGGGTTAAAAAAGGCTATGCCTATGTCGTTCAAAACGAACGGGGCCGTTTTTTCTCGGAAGGCAACTGGGATATTTTAGGTTTGCCGCTTACCGACAGTTACGATGCTTTTGATTGGATGACTGCACAGCCTTGGAGCAATGGCAAAATAGGCTTGCTGGGCTGCTCTTCCACTGCAGAGTGGCAAATGGCCGCTGCCTCCCTTCAACACCCTGCACTAGCGGCCTTGGTACCACAAGCCTATGGCGCTGGAGTGGGTAAAATTGGCAAGTTTACCGAACAAGGCAACTGGTACCGCGGAGGTGCAGGACAGATGCTCTTTACCTCTTGGCTATACAGCACCCAGCACGATCCACTAGCCCCGAGACTTCAAGCCGGGATAGGGCAAGAAGATTTGCTTCGCTTGGAGCGATTCTACGACATGGCTCCAGAATACCCCAAGGTAGACTGGAAAGCAGCCCTTTCCCACCTACCCGTACAGGACATCATCAAAAATGTGAATGGCCCGAAAGGGATCTATGAGGAAATGATCACCCGCAAACCAAACGATCCGCGCTGGTACCAAGGCGGACTGTACCACGACAACATGCCTTTTGATACCCCAAGTATGTGGTTTGTGTCCTGGTATGACGTTTCTTCCTCTCCTAATATTGCGCTATACAACCATGCCCGCACCAATGCCATCAGCCAGATGGCTCGGGACAACCAGTATTTGGTGATCGCTCCAGTCTTGCATTGCTCCTTTACCCGTGCTACCGAAAACACGGTAATCGGTCAGCGAAGTGTGGGAGATGCCCGCTGGAACTACGACGAAGTGATTACGGCCTGGTTTGACCGCTGGCTAAAAGGAAAGGATAACGACACCATCGCCAAGCTCCCCAAAGTCACTTACTACACAATGGGTAAAAATGTATGGCAGTCTTCAGACGTCTGGCCTCCCAAAGAAGCGGTGATGACTCCCTTCTTTTTGGATTCCAAAGGGTCAGCCAACACCCGAAACGGAGATGGAAAATTGGTTGGCAAACTACCAAAAGCAAATAGCCAAGACAGCTTCCGCTACGATCCCATGAATCCCGTGACTTCGAATGGTGGGAATGTCTGCTGTACCGGTAATGCCATACAAGGAGGAGCCATGGACCAGCAGGAGATGGAGCTCAGAGATGATATCTTGGTCTACACTACGGATCCCTTGGAGGCTGGGGTGGAAGTTTCTGGGTTTATTGAAAGCGTCCTGTACCTCTCTTCAGATGTCAAAGACACCGATGTGACGATCAAGTTGATCGATGTGTATCCAGACGGTACCGCCTACAACCTAGACGAAACCATCCAACGAGTACGCTACCGAGAGGGATATGACAAAGAAGTTTGGATGGAAAAAGGGCAGGTCTATGAAATCCAATTGACCCCCATGAGTACTTCCAACTACTTTGAAAAAGGACACCGCATCCGAATCGAGGTAAGCAGCTCCAATTTTCCTCGATTTGATCGCAACATGAATACAGGAGGCAACAACTACGACGAAACCAAAGGGATTGTAGCCAACAACTCCATCCACCATGGAGGCAAATTCCAAAGTAAAATTGTGTTGCCTATTGTGAAAAAATAAGGCAAGCACTCACAAAAAAAGCCGGACAAGTCCGGCTTTTTTTATGCTAGAGTTTTGGAGAAGGCCCCTTTTTTCCGCTACCCTCCTTCCCCCAATTTTTTTTCTGCTATTTTTGCAGCTCCAAGAAACTAGTACCTATGTCTATTGCCAGCAAATACGAACCGGCAGCTGCCGAGGCCAAATGGTATGCGTACTGGATGGAACACAAGTTGTTTTCCTCCAGCGTAGATCCAAACAAGGAGCCCTACACCATCGTCATCCCTCCTCCAAACGTCACCGGCGTGCTCCACATGGGGCACATGCTCAACAATACCATACAAGACGTCCTCATTAGACGCGCCCGAATGCAAGGCAAAAACGCCTGCTGGGTTCCTGGTACAGATCATGCCTCTATCGCTACCGAAACCAAGGTAGTGCAGCTCCTCAAGGAACAAGGCATTGATAAAAAGGACCTTACCCGAGAAGAATTCTTGACCCATGCTTGGGACTGGAAAGAAAAATACGGAGGAATTATCCTCGAACAATTGAAAAAACTGGGGGCATCCTGCGACTGGGATCGAACTGCCTTCACCATGGATCCAGGGCTCAGCAATGCCGTGCTTTCGGTATTTGTAGATCTCCACAAGAAGGGCAAGATCTACCGCGGCATCCGCATGGTCAATTGGGATCCTAAAGGACAAACGGCCCTTTCCGACGATGAGGTGATCATGAAGGAGGTTGCTTCGAAGTTGTATTACATCAACTATGCCATCGAAGGCAGCCCCAATGAATTCCTGACTATCGCCACTACCCGCCCAGAAACGATCATGGCCGATGTGGCGATTTGCATCAATCCTAACGACAAGAGATTTACCCACCTAAAGGGGAAGCGGGCCATTATCCCACTGATCAACCGAAGCATACCGATCATCCAAGACAGTTACGTGGACATGGAGTTTGGAACGGGTTGCCTCAAGGTGACTCCTGCACACGACCTCAACGACTACGAACTTGGCCTCAAGCATAAGTTAGAGGTCATCGATATCCTCAACGACGATGGCACACTCAATGCCAAAGCACAGCTCCTAGTTGGAGAAGATCGCTTTATCGCTAGAAAGAAAATTGGCAAGCTGCTGGACGAAGCGGGCCACCTACAAAAAATCGACGAGTACCGCTCCAATGTGGGTCACTCCGAACGAAGTGATGCCGTGATTGAGCCGAAGCTTTCGATGCAGTGGTTCCTCAAGATGGATGAAATCACCCAGCCTGCCTTCAAGTCAGTCATGGACGATGTCATCCAACTCCACCCACCCAAATTCAAAAACATGTACCGGGTTTGGATGGAAAATGTACGCGATTGGTGCATTTCCCGTCAACTTTGGTGGGGACACCGCATCCCAGCCTACTACCTCCCCAATGGAGAATATGTAGTTGCCAAAACCGCCGAAGAGGCTTTGGCACAAGCAAATGCCCAGTTCGGCACCCAATACAGTCTAGCAGATCTCCGTCAGGACGAGGACGTGCTCGACACCTGGTTTAGCTCTTGGCTCTGGCCTATCTCCGTGTTCGATACGGAAGTGTTTACTACAGGCAAGCCCAACAAAGAACTCAGCTACTACTACCCAACTAACGACTTGGTGACTGCCCCGGAGATTTTATTCTTCTGGGTGGCGCGTATGATCATTGCTGGCTACGAGTACCTAGGTGAGAAGCCCTTCAAAAATGTCTACCTCACAGGTATCGTCCGCGACAAGCTCGGTCGAAAGATGTCCAAGTCGCTCGGCAACTCCCCCGATCCCCTTGATCTCATCGCGCAGTACGGAGCCGATGGAGTCCGCACAGGGATGCTCTTTTCTTCCCCTGCGGGAAATGACCTTCCTTACGACGACAAATTGGTAGAGCAGGGACGAAATTTCGCGAACAAAATCTGGAATGCCTTCCGCTTAGTCAAAGGCTGGGAAATTGATCCCAACTTGGATGGTTCGGCCAATGCCTCCAGTATCGAATGGTTTGAGCAGCGATTCCAGCAAAGCTTGAGCGAAATCAACGAGCATTTCGACAAATTCCGAATTTCAGACGCCCTGATGGCCACCTACAAGTTGGTTTGGGACGACTTCTGCGCTTGGTACCTCGAAATGATCAAGCCTGCCTATCAGCAGCCTATCGACCAAGTAACCTACGACAAGACCTTAGGATTGTTTGAGGAGATTTTGAAGCTCCTTCATCCCTTTATGCCATTCATCTCGGAGGAACTCTGGCATCAAATCAAGGTACGCACCGTGGAAGAATCCTTGATTCTTGCTTCCTGGCCGGAATCCAATCCTTTTGATTCGCAAATTACCGCAGATGCCGCTCAGGTGTTTGAAGTGGTGTCGCAAATCAGAAACTTGCGTGCTTCCAAGGGCATGTCTCCAAAGGAAACCCTGGCACTCAGCATCCGAACCCAAAACCCGGGAGTATACACCCAGTTTGAGTCTGTGTTGATCAAACTTGCCAACCTCTCTTCCCTTCAATTTGGAGAGCAGGTGGAGCAGGCGATGAGTTTTGTCATTAAAGGAGACGAATGCTTTGTTCCCATGGGTGGCAGCATCGATGTGGAAGCAGAAAAAGCCAACCTCCTCAAGGAATTGGAATACACCCAAGGCTTTTTGGCTGGGGTTCTCAAAAAATTAAGCAACGAGCGTTTTGTAGCCGGTGCTCCTGCCCAGGTGTTGGACATGGAACGCAAGAAGCAGGCTGATGCCGAAGCGAAAATCAAGGCTTTGGAAGCAAGTTTGGCACAACTGGGATAGAGCAAACTTCCTGCTTCAAGAAGCACTTGGAGCAGGAAGATTACTTGAGTTCTCGGATTTTTAAAGCTCTAAAAAGTACCCCTTGCCCCTCACTTTGCAGACCAATGTAGCCCGAACGCAGTGGTTTCCCATCTACTTTTAGCTTTGGGTCGTAGCGATTGGCTACCCCTCCCCCGATTTGAGGAAAGGAATAGGTCAATACTGTATCTCCGTTGACAAGGTGGTGGACGATGGAGTCACCGTAAACAATCAATTCGGCTTTCACCCACTCGTCCCAGGCGAAGGTTGGGGAAGCGGAATCGATGCAATGTCGGGGGTCAATTTTTCCTTGGTAGACGATATCTGTACCCGGAGAACACATGTTTCCTGTTGGGCGAGCTTCTCCCTCTTTTTCTCGCGCCAGCATCTGGTATTCTACAGAGATCGGCCAATCCTGCTCTTTCAGGATGGTTTCTGGAGCCTGGGAGTGAAACATCACCCCGGAGTTGCGGTAAGTATAGCTGGGAGCAGTTGTTACAAATTGGTCTGTGAAGCGGTATTCCCAAACCAAGTGAAAGCTCGAGAAGGGCTTTTCATAAAATAGGTGCCCAAATCGGTCTTCAAATTCCCCATAACCGTCGTAGTTGACTGCTATGGCCCCATCCTGTACCCGAAAGGTGTTCGCATAGTTATCCCCTACCTCGTGGTGGTGGATCTTGGGGGTCCAGCCTTTCAGGTCCTTGCCATTGAAAAGCACTTGCCAGTCGCTAGTGGCTTGACGGGGCTCATCTTTATGGAACCCTAAACTAGCAATCCCGAGCGTCAAGAAATAAAGGATAAAGGAGAGGATCGGCATAAGTCGTTCTTTTCGATTAAATCAATTCCTAATTCCAAGAAGGCCCTCCCTTCTCGGTACTCAATGGCTCCAATCGTGGGCATCCAATTGCTCGAGGCAGGCTACCAACAAGGCGATAGAGTCAGCAATATCGCTTTTGTGTGCCATTTCAATCACCTGATGCAGGTGTCGGGTAGGAATGGAGATAGCCCCAGCAATGGCTCCTTGCTTACCCATGCGTTGCACGCCTGCGGTATCTGTTCCTCCCGCAGTCAATAATTCCGGCTGCCAGGAGATGGCCTCTTTCGTGGCTACATGCTTCATAAACGCCACCATGCGGTAATCGCAGATCGTCATTGCATCCATGATTTTGATGGCAGTGCCCTTTCCGAGTTCGGTTACCTTCTCATGAGGAGCAGCGCCCGGCACGTCAAAGGCAATGGTGGTGTCCAGTGCAATTCCAAAATCTGGGTTGATGCTATGGGCTGCCACATTGGCTCCGCGAATGCCTACTTCTTCCTGCACGGTAAAGGTGGCATACACATCGTAGGCTGGGTTTTTAAGTTGCTTCAGCGCCTCAATCACAATAAATACTGCAACGCGATTGTCAATAGACTTGCAGTTGACACAGTTACCCATCTCGATCAGTTCCCGATCCCGGGTGACGGGATCACCGATGGTGATGTACTTCTCTATTTCTTCCTTGGGCATGCCCAGATCGATAAAAAAGTCAGTGGTCTTGGGAAGTTTGGTTTTCTCTTCGGGCGTCATCACGTGAATGGGCTTGCTGCCCATAACCCCGATTAGGTCTTTTTTGCCGTGGACGATCACGCGCTGAGCAGTGAGTGTTTTTGGATCAAATCCTCCAAGTGTATTGAAGCGTAAGAAACCTTGTTCATCAATATGGGAAACGATAAACCCAATCTCATCTAGGTGTGCGGCCAACATGACACGCTTGCCATCAGGATTGCGAACTCCCTTTTTGATAGCGATCACATTGCCAATGTTATCGATTCGCAGCTCATCCACATGGGGTCTTACGAGGGAGATGACTAGGTCACGAACAGGCTTTTCAAAACCAGGGGCTCCTGGGATTTCACAAATTTGCTTGAGAAGGGAAACGTTGATCATAGGAAACAGTTACTTTTTCCTAAAAATAGCAGAAAAACAAAAACGGAAGGGAGAATTTCCACTTCCGGTTTAGATTCACCTCACTTTCAGCCCCATCAGCTCAACTGAATAACAAATCAAAGTATACAGAGGTGATGGATAGGTAGAATTTTATGACGAAGTTGACTTGACTAAACTAGTGGTCGTGTATACATAAAGCCCAATTAGAGAAACACTCAGTAAGCCGGACGTCATCGCCACAAAAAAAGCAAACAAAAAATCATGGTTAAAGTAAAGTAAAATCTGTGCTGGGATTACAAAAGCAAAGAACCCTATTCCATAGCCCCAAGCGAAGGATTTTGAACTTACAGGAACCATAGATTTACCACAATAATGGCATTCAAATTCGTGATCAGATTTAATTTTTACTACAAAAAAGAAGGGTAATTTCTTTTTGCAGTGCGGGCATTCAAATTTTTCTTTTCTATCCATAAGACTTTACTGCCATTACCTAAATCCTAATTGATACCCTCCAGATTGATTTCCAAATCTTCCAATTGAGTATCCACAAATCTAAGGTGGAGAAAATAAGGGGTCTGAGAAATCTTTAGGACCACATGATCATAGGAGTCAAACTTTCGGTCAAAAAAATTAGCCCTATAATTATCTCCATAAAAATTTCTTGCCCCATAGGAGATGGGAAATCGCTTTTTCACCTCCGCTATACGCAACTCATTTACCGGCAAGCCTGCCAAGGATACATGCTCCAGTGAAATCAAATTCAAAAATGCTAGGCCTTCCTTATTTGTGACAATACGCATCGAGTCATTCCCCTCCGAAAGAAATAAAATGCCTTCCGTATCCGTCTTCTTCAAACCAAACTGAAGAATAAACAGCTTTAAATCAAGTGATTGGATCGGATCTTTTGCTATGGAGATTGAGTTAAGTGCTACAGAATCCAAAACCCCCAGTAAATATTCTACTTCAGGTATATCTTTTCCTACCCAAACTGGCGTGTCTCCATGGGTGCTAACTTCAATATCCAGTGAAACGGA
>JBEDEY010000055.1:0-7185 GCA_041175425.1 Bacteroidota bacterium
GCTCAAAATTGATTTCCGTAATCACCTCAGGCTTTTCCCATAAAAAATCACTTTCCTGAAAAATTCGCTTCAAAAGTGGATTCTTCCACAGGACTGCCTGCTCCATTTCTGGGATAGAACCGTATGCTCTCAACTGATCTCGGCTACCGAGGTAGCAGAGGTTAAACTTACCCCCTTCGATTGCATTGAATCCACAGTAGCCACCCTGAAAATTATGCAAGGCAACGGTATTGGACGAGCCCTCCGCTTGAACATGGTATTTGACGCCGATGTAGGGGCTCCGTTTGGAGAAAAAAGGTCGCTCCAATACCTGGTCTAGCTTGCTCCGCTTGCCAAAGGCTCCCAGGACATAGGGTACTTGCAGCACTTGAAAATCAGATAGCTCCACTTGAAAAAGCTCCTCTTTGGCGATAAATTGGAGCCCCGTCACAGTGGTACCTGTCAAAAAATGGACCCCACGCTGACAAGCAAGACGGTAGAGCCATTCGTCCAGTACATACCTACTGATCCCAAATCCACCCAAGTCCAAAGGAAGACATACGGAAGACCCTTGAGTATCTGAAAATTCAAAGGTATCGATGTTTGGAAGTTCCAGCCCGTCTGGATACAGGCCATTTCGCTTTAGAAAGTCGAGTACCTCGTTGGATACATACTCCCCGCAAACCCGGTGGAAAGGATAGACTTTTTTTTCAACAACCGTGACTGCATGTCCCTCCTGGGCTAGAAGCAAGGCAGAAACTAAGCCTGCAAGCCCTCCACCCACGATGAGCACCTCATGTTTACGCGTTTCCAAGGCCTTTGATTTTAGCATACAACCGCCTGTAAAAAAATTAGTTATTTAACATGAGGAAGATCATCCTTTGAAGTTAGTATATTTTCGAAAAATTAGAAACAAGCTATGAATACACCCTTCCCCAAGTTGCTGAGGAGAACTGCCTTTGTGCTAGGCCTTATGGGCGCTATGCTTCAGGCAGAGGATTCCTTTGCACAGAAAAAAAAGAAAAAAGGTGCAGAAACCCCCGCACCAGCTGCTCCTGCAGCCCGCCCTGCACCAGCAGGACCTGCCAATGGACCCAAGCCCTACAAAGAAGTCATCACAGCCAAAGCAAAGACCAAAGCTGGATTATTTAAAGTGCACCAGGTAGAAGACAAATACTTCTACGAAATCGCAGACTCCCTTCTCGGTAGAGACATGTTGATGGTCGTGCGTATTGCAAAAACTGCTGAAGGCATCGGCTATGGTGGAGAAAACACCACCAACATGATGGTGCGCTGGGAAAAAAACCAAGACGACATCTTGTTGAAGGTCGTATCCCTCAACAACTATGCTGCGGATTCCTTACCAATTTCGAAGGCAGTTGAAGCTTCTAACTTGGAGCCTATCCTTCAGAAGTTTCCCATCAAATCAAGAAAAACAGATTCTACTGGAATCGTGATTGATGCCACCGACCTCTTTACGAAGGACAACCAGGCCTTGGGCATGGAGCGAAATCGAAGAACCCAGTATCGTGTAACTCGTCTTGACAACGAGCGCTCTTACATCCAGCACATCAATAGCTACCCAATCAACATTGAGGCGCGCTATGTGCTTACCTATGCAGCAGCAGAGCCTCCTTCAAACAGTGTAACTGGATTGATTACTTTGGAGATGAATACCTCCATGGTTCTTCTTCCAAAGGTGCCGATGCAACAGCGACTTGCTGATCAGCGTGTAGGCTGGTTTGCCCGTTCTTATGTAGACTACGGTGCCGACGAGCAGCGTGCTACTTCTAGAAGATACCTTGATCGTTGGAGATTGGAAGTGAAGCCTGAGGACAGAGAGAAGTTTGCTCGTGGTGAATTGGTAGAGCCTGTAAAGCCTATCGTGTACTACATCGATCCAGCCACTCCTACCAAATGGGTTCCTTACTTGAAGCAAGGCGTAGAAGATTGGCAGAAAGGTTTTGAAGCAGCAGGTTTCAAAAATGCGATTATTGCCAAGGAAGCCCCAACCCCAGCAGAAGATCCTACCTGGAGTCCAGAAGATGCGCGTTACTCTGTGATCCGCTACTTTGCTTCTGACATTCAGAACGCGTACGGACCACACGTATCGGATCCCCGTTCGGGAGAAATCTTGGAATCTGATATCGGATGGTACCACAACGTGATGAACCTCTTGAGAAACTGGTTCTTCATCCAAACTGCTGCGATCAACCCAGATGCGCGTTCAGTAAAATTTGACGACGAGGTGATGGGTCGATTGATCCGATTTGTATCTGCTCACGAGGTAGGACACACGCTTGGCTTACCGCACAACTTCGCTTCTTCGGTGGCTTACCCAGTTGAAAAGTTAAGAGATGCCGCCTTCACAAAGGAATTTGGTACTGCTCCTTCCATCATGGATTACGCGCGATTCAACTATGTGGCTCAGCCTGAAGACAAGGGAGTGAGCTTGATGCCTGATGTAGGACCTTACGATAAGTATGCCATCATGTGGGGTTACAGACCGATTCTTGATGCCAAGAGCCCTGAGGCTGAACTTCCTACTTTGAACCAGTGGATTCTAGACAAGAAAGGTGATCCTGTGTACCGTTACGGTCGCCAAGGCAATAACTACGATCCAACTACCCAGTCTGAAGATTTGGGAGACAACTCCGTCACTGCTTCTGAGTATGGAATCAAGAACTTGAAGCGTATCCTTCCCAACTTGATGGAGTGGACGGCTGAAAAAGAAAAGCCTTACAAAAACTACGAAGACCTCGAAGAAATGTACGGTCAGGTAATCGGTCAGTTTAACCGCTACATGGGCCACGTGCGTAATCACGTAGGTGGTGTTACTGAAGTATACAAGTCATCTGGTCAGGGAGAAGCGGTGTATACGCACCAAACCAAAGAAATGCAGAAAGCGGCGGTTACTTTTGTGAACCAGCAGCTATTCACCACCCCAAGCTGGCTGATGGACGAAAGCATCATCGCTAGAATCGAAGACTTCGGTGCGCTTGAGCGTATTCGTGGCATCCAGGTAAGTACCCTCAACGGAATTTTGGAGTGGGGAAGACTGGGTAGAATGATCGAAAACGAAGCGTTGAATGGTGCTCAGGCTTACAAAATGACTGAATTGTTTGATGACTTGAGAAAAGGGATATGGACTGAGCTTGGCGCTGGCAAAACCATCGACGTGCACCGCAGAGCATTGCAGCGCGCACACATCGAGCGATTGGAATTGCTATTGACTGGAAGCGTTGCTGCCCTGCCTGCTCAATTTAGAGCTTTTGCAGGTGCGCAAATCAATGCTGCTCAATCTGACATTCGTCCAATGGCTAGAGGAGAATTGAAAACACTTCAGAGCCAAATCAAATCCGCCATCGGAAGAACATCCGATCGCATGAGCAAGCTTCACTTGGAAGATGCTTCAGAGCGAATCAATAAAATCCTGAAGGAGTCTTCAGGAGAATAAAACAAAAGGGGGTCAAAATTTGACCCCCTTTTTTTACGCATCTCATTTTTTTGTTACTTTGAAAATCACTTATTCAATCATGTCCACTCCACTTCAAATCTTAAAGTTGCATCGCTTGCGCATTACGGATTGCCGATTGGTAATTATTCAGGAGTTCTTGGACAAGAATGTTGCGCTCTCCCATGCGGATTTGGAAGAAACGCTCAATAACAAGTTTGACCGAGTGACGATCTACCGGACACTTAAAACTTTTTTAGAAAAAGACCTGATCCACAAGGTCCTTGACGATAGCGGTGCGACGAAGTATGCCTTTTGTAGCCATGGAGAAGAAGCCCATGTCCATAACCACGAGCATGTGCACTTCAAATGCGAAAAGTGTGAAGAAACCACCTGCCTGGAAGCGATCTCCTTGCCTTCAATCTCCCTTCCAAAAGGCTTTGTGAAAAAAGAGATGAACCTACTTGTGCAGGGGATTTGCGAAAAATGTCATTGATAGATTTCTGAGTCTACCACCTCTTCCTCTGGCCAACTAATTCCTGGTGGCAAATCAAGTACTGGAGGTCTTGCATCAAATTTTCCCCCCTCAGAGTCATCTGAATTAGAAGTGGGTTTAGGCCGAAACTTGCTCCATACCCCCAAGAAATAACTGATCAGCAGGTATGCTAATCCGCAAAGCAGTAGATCAATTAGGGTAGGACTCATGCTGTTTTTCTTGAAAAGATACAAGATTCACCAAAAAATTCAATGCCTTAGGCAGGGAAGAATAGAGTTTGAGCGGGATGCATTTGCTTAATCAATGGGATAGGTGGATATTTGCTCGCGAAACATTCAATGCCATGATTATCAAAACCAAAAAATACCAACTCCCCACGACAACCTATATCAAAATGGGATTAGTATCCATCCTCAAAGAACAGTGGTGGGTCATTTTGATTGCCTTGGCCATTTGCTGTGGTTATTTCTGGATTGCTTCATTATGGTGGATTTTTGGTGCGCTTGTCGCGTATGGATTGTATGTCTTATTTTGGGCGATACAATTCACCGGTGTGACCCAAATGGAACAAAACAAGCCCATCTTCCAAAAGATGGCTTATGAGATCGATAGCCGACAAATCTTGATGAAAATAAATGCCAAGGAAGGCATGCCGGTACAGTGGAACATGATCAAACGCGTAGAAGTGACCAAAGATGCCTTTGTCCTTTACCTATCAAAGGCTCAATTTATCCACCTGCCGTACAAAATCTTCAACTCTGACAACGATAAAAAATTCTTGGAAGCCATTCTGAAGCGAAAAGAACTAATCAACTAAGCTAAGGCTGGCCCGTGAGAGCCAGCCTTTTTTTTCCACCACTTTTTAGTTTCTAATTCTCAACTACCGAGTCTATGCTAATCAAACTTCTGGCCATCGGAAAAACAGATAACAAGGCAATCCAAACCCTGATTGACGATTACAGCAGTCGACTCGGGCATTACATTCGCTTTGAACTGGAAGTAATTCCTGACCTGAAGCAGAGCAAGTCCCTCTCTGAATCCCTTCAAAAAGAAAAAGAAGGGGAGCTAATTCTCAAAAAACTAAGTTCCTCCGACGAACTTATTCTTCTCGATGAACGGGGAAAAACCTACGCTTCGCTCGAGTTTTCGGATTATTTACAGAAGAAAATGAACAGCGGGCTCAAGCAACTCGTATTCGTGATCGGAGGCCCGTATGGCTTCTCAGAGGCAGTGTACGCCAGAGCAAATGGAAAGATCTCGCTTTCCAAAATGACTTTTTCCCACCAAATGATTCGCCCTTTTGTGGTCGAACAACTGTACCGCGCAATGACCATTTTGCGCAACGAGCCCTACCACCACGAGTAAGGTGTTTAAATTTCCTGATTACACGCTTTTTCACCACTAACCAAAGAAAAAAAGGTTTGAGGTTCAATTAGTTGAGCAGTGGACCGTGGACGGTTAGCTGTGGACGGTTATCCCAATGTTAATTTTTTAGTCTTTTTTTTGTTCAATGTTACCAAATTGTTAACTTTCTTCCATTCAGTTAACATTGGCTTGATGGACTATGAAAAAAATACTCCCTTTCTTGCTCTTATTTCTAAGCGTTACTTCTTTGGGCATTTGCCAAGAAAATGCAGCTCAGGCGTCTATTTCTGACTTTTCAAGTCCAGAAAAGAGCTCCTATTCACTTTTTTTAGAAGAATCTGAACGAACGGTTTCCCCCACAAACTGGGAAGCCCTACAGTTGGAACTGGATCAAAAAGCTGCCAAAAAACTGGACTCCATTGCATTGCTTCGTGTTATTTTTCAAAAAACACACCAGCGCCTCTTAAAAAATTACCGGCAACACTCCACCTTCAGCAACATGCTAGACCAGGGTGCCTACGACTGCGTGAGTGGTTCCGCTGCACTTGGACTGCTGCTAGACCGCTATGGATACTCCTTTGATGTGGTAGAAACGGATTACCATGTTTTCATTCAAGTATACCTCGGGGGGAAAACCCTCATTCTGGAAAGTACCCTTCCTGTAGGCGGCATGATCACCGCTCCTTCTGCGGTAAGCAATTACTTGGCTGCTTACCTCAGCGAGGGTACTGCTGTGGCACGAAACATCAGTGAAGGCTTGGCAGGTACCAAAGTGAATACTGCAGACAATACCATCTTCAGAAAAGTCAACTTAAGCGAGTTGGCGGGATTGCAACACTACAACGAGGCGATTGTACACTTCAACAAGCAGAACTACAAGCAGGCAATTGACCTGCTTACAAAGGCCTACGCGCGGTATCCATCAGAACGCATCGAAGGGTTAAAAGCGCTCAGCATCGACCTCGCCTACCATAGCTACGGCATCGATATCCGAAAATAGGGGCTTGGCCTTCTTGAAAAATTAGTGTGATTTAGTGATGGTGATGGTGCCCGTCGGGTCCATGCGCATGACCATGCTCCAGTTCCACCGGTAGTGCCTCACGGATAGAGACGATTTTTCCGTCAAACTGTAGGTCCAAACCTGCAAGCGGTGAGTTGAAATCCAAGTGCACACCCATGTAATCCACCTTGAGCACCTCACCGCGAAGGTGATTGCCCTTGTCGTCCTGCATCGGGATGACATTCCCTACACGGAGAAGGTCTCTATTTTTCTTCCCTTCCTCCTTGAAATTGGCCTTCGGGATGATCACTCGCTTCGCATCATCGTAATCTCCATAGCCATTTTCAAAGTCAATAAATACCGAAAAAGAATCGCCGGCTGACTTGCCTTCCAATGCCTTCTCCAATACTGGAAGCAGGTTGTGGTGCCCGTAAAGAAAGTAAAAAGGATCTTGCTCCGTTACGGTCTCGTACCAGCGCATGCCCGTTTCCCCATCATCTACGAGTAACGTGTAAGAAACTGCGACAACCATGTCATTAGATGCTATCATAGCTTAGAAAGTAAAGAATTAGCGGAACAGGTAAGTAACTGCAACTTGCCCAACAAAATTAGTGCGGTCGTAACCAGGGACAAACCATTTTTCAGGTTTGTTCTCCAAGTACCACTTGTAATTGAGGGTGTTGACGTATTGAAATTTACCAGAAACGAGCAGGTTGCCGAATTTCCATTCTGGAGCAAGCGAAAAGACTAGGTCCACATATTTGTTGCGGAAATCCTTCACTTCCTCGTAGCGGTAGTAGTAGAAATCATTGTTGTACTCGATCCGCTCCAACTCAATACCAATTTTTTTCATTCCCTCAATCCAGGCGACCCCAGCAAAAATCTGGTTAC
>JBEDEY010000056.1:0-10030 GCA_041175425.1 Bacteroidota bacterium
TTTAATTGCTGCATGGAATCCGCCTGACTCCGACTGTTCTTGAATGCTATATTTCGAAAATCAATCGGATTACCTTGCCCATCCGCCATGATGATGGGAAAGGAATAGTTCTGCTGAATAATTTCTTGATTGATAAAAGTCAGGTTCTCTGACGTCGTGGCGGCATAATCCAAAGCCGCAGACAAGACCCGAATTTGCCTATCCTCACGCTCTCGCAGTTCCTCCACAAGTCGGTGGGTGTACCCAATCGATCCCAGTCCAAGCAATAGCGAAATGAAAAAAATCAGCCATTTCACCAACTTTTTGTTTTGGTAGAAGTCAATCGAGGCCAAATCCTGAAAGCGGTTTTTCATTCACAATGGGGATGGAATACAGTATAAACTAAAGAATCGAAACTAAAGTATCTCTAGCTCAGGAAAAATAAGGTTTTCTTGCAAAACCAACTACCCAGTGTCCGAATAATTCAACCTGAAGCACAGTCTAAAAATCCTTAGGAACTACTCCTTAGCCATCTCCACATGGTCTTATAGGAAGGTTTGGTTCCATGCATTAAAATCCCAATTCGGTAAATTTTTGCCGCCAGCCAGGTGGTTCCTAAAAATCCGAGCACCAGCAAGCCCATCGATAAGGCCAATTCCCAAAAAGGAACCCCATAGCTGATCCTTACCATCATTGCAATTGGCGAGGTGAGCGGAATAATGGAAAGCCAAAAAGAAGTGCTGCTACTAGGGTCTTGGAGCACAAAAACAAACAAGCCCATGTACCCAACCAGCAAGGGAATCGTAATGGGAAACATAAACTGCTGGGCATCCGAAGGTGCATCCACTGCTGCACCTACTGCTGCAAACAAAGCGCCGTACAACAAATACCCACCCAGGAAATAAAATACAAAGGCCGATACCAAGGACACAAAGTCAATGCCGTCGATGACTTGTAGTATCGCACCCAACTCCCCCGTATCAGGGGTTGCTGCCATCAATTCTGGATTTGCCATCTCCATTGCCTGCTGCTGGGGCATTTGCATGCCCAACACCCCCATGACCAGCGTGGAAAGTGTGCTGATGAGCAGCACCCAAATTAAAAATTGGGTCAATCCCACTGCACCAATGCCGACGATCTTGCCCATCATGAGTTGAAACGGCCGTAGCGAAGAAACCAAAATCTCCACAATCCGCGTAGACTTCTCCTCAATGACACCCTGCATAATCTGGTTGCCATAAATAAAAATGAAAAGGTAAATCAAGATCCCTGATAAAAATCCAAGTGCATAATTCACCGTAGCATCGGTGATTTTTTCTTCTCCAGCATCCCCAAGCGTGAGTGACTGCACGGTTACTTCTGTTCGTATCTCCTTCAGCACCTTAGGATCTATCCCTTTGGAATAGAGGCGCTGGTCCTCAATTTTTCGTTTGAGTGCGGATTCCAGGTACCCAATCAAAGAAGTGCTAGGATTCTCCAAGCCATAAAATTGAATGCCCTTCGGTGCCGACAGCTCCATCTTGGGCAGGTACAATACTCCATAGCGCTCCCCCACACTAACCAATGCTTTTGCATCTTCCAAATTGGTTACTGAGGAACTAAAGGCATATTGATCTGAGCTCTCCATAAAAAAAAGCCCGGTCTCATCCACCACTTCAATTATCCGAAGGGATTGGTTTTCCTTTTCCTCCACGGCTATCCAGACAAACACCGCCATGATGGCTGGGAAGATCAAGGGGGTGAGTAAGGTGGCAACTAGGAAGGATTTTTTCTTAACCCTCGCCAAATACTCGCGTTGGATCACTAGCAAAACCTTATGCATGGCCACTTGCATTTACTTGCTGAATAAAAATTTCTTCCATACTCGGAAATCGCTCTTGAAAGGAAATCACCTCCCCGAAGTTCATCAACTCCCGTAGCAATTGATTGGGAGATTGGCCATTGAGCGGCAACAAAAGATCCACTTTTCCCTCCTCCGTAGCTTCTATTTTCCAAGCATCTGGCAGCTCTTGGGTGAGTTGACTGAGACTAGCACGGATTTCTAATGGTCTAAACCTTGATTTGATCTCTCGGATGCTCCCATCCAAAATTTTTCTGGACTTGTGAATCATGGCCACCTGATCACATAGCAATTCTACCGACTCCATGCGGTGGGTGCTCAGCAATATGGTTGTCCCTGCTTTTTTCAATTCTAAAATTTCATGCTTGAGAAGTGCAGCATTCACTGGATCAAAGCCAGAAAAGGGTTCGTCCAAAATCAATACCCTAGGCGCATGAATCACCGTCGCAATGAATTGGATTTTCTGAGCCATGCCCTTTGATAAATCTTCAATTTTCTTGTTTTTCCAAGAGGCGATTTCAAATTTTTCCAACCAGTGGTTTACCCGCTGCTTGGCTTCTGCTGCGGTAAGTCCTTTGATGCGAGCAAAATAAATCAGCTGATCCCAAACCCCCATCTTCTTGTACAGACCCCGCTCCTCAGGGAGGTAACCGATTTTGCGAATGGCCTCGCCAGACAAGGGTTGACCGTCTAGGATCACTTCCCCACTGTCCTGCTCGATGATCTGATTGATGATGCGGATGAGTGTAGTCTTGCCTGCTCCATTGGGACCGAGCAAACCAAAAATTCCCGCTTCTGGCACTTGTAAGTCCAGGTCAGTAAGGGCCCGATGCGCACCATAAGTTTTATTGAGCTGGCGGATTTCTAACATGTTTACTCTATGGTGACAGCGCCTACCCCTACATCCAAAATAAACTCTAGGAGCCGAGGATCCGAAGCAGCGTAGCCTTTGGTTACAAAAGTATCTTCTCCAATGGCCCTTAGGTAATCCGGTAAGGAAGTTCGGCACAGTGGGGTGATCTTCATTCGAATCTTTACCGGGCTAGTTTCAGGAGGCAGCTTCAAGTAGATAGTCCCACCACCAACTGCTGCGATCACTTGCGCCTTGGAGGACTGAGGCTGTCCATAATTCAAATTTATCTGCCCATAATTCACTTCGATAATCACCTTTTTGGCTTGCGCCAACTGTGCTTGATGCAGGTCAACCGCTCCCATATTGAGGGTTACCAGGAGGGTATCCATTCCTACAGGATTTGGTGTATTTGAGCTGTAATGGATAAAAACATCCGCACTCGCACTTTTTATTTTCAGTGTGGACACTGCTAGCTGCGCAAGATCAAAATCTGCAGTCCCCATCCCCAGGTTAAAATCTAGGTCATAGACATAGCTACTCGTCAGTCCTACATCCCAACTGTGATCAAAGCCAGTAGTGGTAGAGAATAATTTGGAAGTGATGCTTTTACCAAGGTTGTCTGATTCAATATTCTTATGAACCAGGCTAGCTACAACCCCGTTTTTTGAGGTACTCGATCGGAAATCAGGAAGTATATTTGCCTGCAAAAGGTGCCCATGAATTCGTAATGGATCCATCCCAGCACTCCGCTTTACCTTAGTTTCACTTTTATAGGAGCTGAAATTCAAACTCACCTTTTCAATTCCAGCCTTTTCGGGCACCCGGTATTCCTTGACAAATTGTGCACATACCCAACTCACAGTACTGAGTAATAGGCAAAGAAATAGGCACAATTTTTTAAGCATAGCAATAGGTTACGGAGGTCACCAAAAAAGGTTCTTTAAAAATATAAAAAAAGCCAGAGCTTGACTCTGGCTTTTCAATTTTTTAAAAAAACTCTTTCATTCGATCAAAGAAGGATTTCTCCTGCTTTCCTGGGTCGGGCTTAAAATTTTCAGATTGCTTCAAGCCTTCCAAAACAGTTCTTTCCTCTTTTGAAAGTGTAGTAGGGGTCCAAACATTGACCATAATCAGTTGGTCTCCTCTACCATACCCATTGATATCTTTAATTCCTTTGCCTTTTAGTCGGAGCATTTTTCCGCTTTGCGTTCCCGGATCAATTTTGATTTTTACTTTTCCATCGAGGGTTGGAACTTCTACTGACTCACCTAGAGCAGCGTCAATGAATGAAATATGGAGGTCGTAGATGACATTGTTGCCTTCCCGTTGGAAAAGCCCATCTTCTGCCTCTTCGATCACAATCAACAAATCTCCCGGTATTCCACCAGGCATCTCATTTCCTTTGCTAGACATGCTGAGTTGCATGCCTTCTCCCACACCACCAGGAATGGTGATGGAGATCACTTCTTCTTTCAATAAAAGACCACGAGCATCCGCATCATCAGGCTTCTTGTCTACGAGTTGGCCAGATCCTCCACAGACCCCACAGGTGCTGGCTGAGACCATTTGACCCAACATGGTATTGACTACCTTCTTAACCTGCCCAGATCCTTGGCAGGCAGCACAAGATTTGAAGGTCACGCCAGGGGCAACTACCTGTCGCTTCACTTTAATTTTCTTCTCTACGCCATTCGCGATTTCACTGAGGGTAAGCTTCAACTTTACCCGTAGGTTCGTTCCTTTTTTGGTTCGTCTACCGCCTCCCCCGCCACCACCAAAGAAGGAACCAAAGCCCCCACCTCCGAAGATGTCGCCAAACTGGGAGAAAATATCCTCCATGTTCATGCCTCCACCGCCAAAGCCTCCATTACCTCCCATGCCTTGATGGCCAAATTGGTCGTAACGCTGCTTCTTTTCCGGGTTGCTCAACACCTCATAGGCTTCCGCCGCTTCCTTAAACTTATCTTCAGCTTCAGGATTGTCAGGGTTTTTATCGGGGTGGTACTGAATCGCAAGCTTGCGATAGGCTTTCTTGATGTCATCTGCGCTAGCAGACTTAGTCACACCAAGTACCTCGTAATAGTCTCTTTTTGCCATAATTATGTTATGCTCCGGTCACTACTTTAGCGAATCGAACAACCTTTTCGCCCAAGAAGTAGCCTTTTTCAACCACATCCACCACTGCACCCTTTAACTCTGGGCTAGGGGATGGAATTTGCGTAATCGCTTCCTGGGTATCAGGATTAAAGGGTTGTCCAATCAAATTTTCCATTGGAGTTAAGCCCTTGGACTCAAGAATTTTTACCAGTTTATGAAAAATCAGCTGGTTTCCTTCCTGAATTTTCTGTGTATCTGCTTCCTTTTCGGCTGCTTTGAAGGCACGCTCAAAATCATCTACTACGGGAATAAGGTCTTTCAACACCTCTTCTGAGGCTGTTTTAATCAGATCAATTCGCTCTTTAGCAGTTCTTTTTCTGAAATTTTCAAAATCAGAATAGAGGCGAAGGTATTTCTCCTTCAGTTCGGCCACCTCGGCAGTAAGTTTTTCTTCCTGACTTAGTTCATTTTCTGGAACAAAGACCCCTTCTTCAGTGCTAGTCTCCTCTAGTTGCGTTTCGTCTACCTTCAATTCTGCTTCTTGCTGTTCTTGATTTTTAGTTTCCATGGGTATATCGATCGTAGTTGGCTTTTTTTGAACTAACAAGGATTTTGCCAGTCCATCAATGCTGACAAAGTGACGGATTTAGGACTGGATAGCCTGCCAAATTAAATCCTTTAGTTTTTCCAGGTTGAACTGGCTCACCGAAGAAATGAATACATAGGGAAGGTCCTTGGGAATTTCGCGCTCCATTTCTTGCATCAGCTGCTCATCGAGCATATCAACCTTGGAAATTGCGAGCAAACGCTTTTTATCTAAAAGCTCAGGATTGTATTTGCGGAGTTCCCCCAAAAGAATTCGGTACTGATCTCCAATATCCTTGGCATCAGCGGGGATCAAAAATAGTAGAATCGAGTTTCGCTCAATGTGTCTCAAAAAACGAATTCCCAGCCCCTTGCCTTCGGCAGCGCCTTCAATGATTCCTGGAATATCGGCCATCACAAAAGATTTATCATCTCGATAGCTGACTACTCCCAAATTGGGCACAAGGGTCGTAAACGGGTAATCCCCAATTTCTGGCCTTGCAGCAGAGATCGAAGAAAGTAAGGTTGACTTTCCGGCATTTGGGAAGCCTACCAGACCCACATCTGCAAGCAACTTCAATTCTAGAATAATCCATTCCTCAATGCCTTCTTCCCCGGGTTGCGCATAGTGTGGTGCCTGATTGGTGGAAGACTTAAAATGATCATTTCCTAGACCTCCACGACCTCCTTTGGTCAGGATGACTTCTTGCCCATCGGTGGTAATTTCAAAACGCTTTTCACCAGTTTCGGCATCCTTGGCTATGGTGCCCAATGGTACTTCAAGGATTACATCCTTACCATCGGCCCCTGTCCTTCTACCTCCATCGCCTCCTTTTCCAGGTTCTGCAATGACGTGCTTTTTGTATTTGAGGTGTAGTAGCGTCCAAACTTGTGTACTCCCTCTCAAGATAATATGACCTCCTCGGCCCCCATCTCCTCCATCAGGTCCTCCTTTCGGTACATGCTTCTCCCTACGGAAATGCATGGCACCAGCACCACCTGCACCAGATCTGGAACAGAATTTTACGTAGTCGATGAAATTAGAATCAGCCATAGATAGAAAAAGAAAAAAGGCTAAGCCCTAGAGCCTAGCCAAGTCTTGGAAATACAAATTTAGTAAAAGCTAGGGATCAGTACCCATCAATTACGGCAGTAATCTGGTTAAAGATTTCTTCAATCTTCCCTACGCCATTGATTTGATGAAATTTTCCCTGCTTTTCGTAGTAGTCTGCTACTGGCAAGGTTTCGTCTAAGTACACCTGAATTCGGGTATTTATTTTTGCCTCTTCTTGATCATCTACTCGGCCTGAAGTTTTTCCTCTTTCTAAAATCCGTTCCTTCAAAATCTCTTGTGGAACCTCCAAGGCAATCATTCCCGAAATATGCATGCCGTTTTTTTGAAGCATCGCGTCAAGCGCTTCTGCCTGTGCGGTAGTTCTAGGAAAGCCGTCAAAAATAAACCCTTGGCTATCCTTCGTGCTTGCTATCTTGTGTTCAACCATTTGGATTACGACCTCATCGGGCACCAAGTGCCCTCGGTCCATGTATCCCTTTGCCAACACTCCAAGTGCTGTTCCCTCACCAAGGTGCTTTCGAAACAAATCACCTGTAGACAAATGGGTCAAGCCATAGGACGCAATGATTTTTTCACTCTGAGTGCCTTTGCCGGCCCCTGGAGGACCAAACAAAACAAGATTTAGCATAATTAAACTAGTTTTAGGGAATGCTTAACTGATAAATATCTGGATAGTTCCGGCCCGCTCCATCGTAATCGAGACCAAATCCAACCACAAATTTATTCGGAATTTCAAAACCGACATAATCCAAGGGATAATTAAAAAGGAAAGCCTCTTTTTTGAAGAGCAGCGTGGCAATTGCGATACGCTTGGGATGAAATGCCTCCAATTGTCTTTTCAAGTAAGCCATGCTGTTGCCCGTATCGACTATATCCTCCACCACCACCACATTTTTTCCTTCAATTGACGCTGGAATTCCAATCACCTCCATCACCTTCCCTGTTGATTCCATGCCAGAATACGAGGAGATTTTGATGAACTCACAACTCAACGGTAGCGGAATTGTTCGCACTAAATCCGCCATCACAACAAAGGAACCATTGAGCACACCCAACAACACCAACTCTTCCCCTTCAAAATCAGCTCCTATTTGAACCCCTAATTCCTCGATTCGCTGCTTAATTTGTCCTTCCGTCAGGTAGGTTTCAAAAGTTTTGTCTTTGATCTGAATCTTCTTCATGATTGAAATTACAGTGCTTTTAACAAGTATTGATACACGTGTACCATAGACTCCAAGTCTCGAAGGGACACCTTCTCATCCGGACTGTGTACTTGATCTTCGGCCGCGCCAATAAAACACCAATCGATAGCGTAGGGAGAAAACTGAACTTCTCGACCATCACTACCCCCATACGCTTCTACTTCCAATTGAAAGGGGATTCCGCTTTCCTGAACAAGCCGAATGATCCGATCAATAAATTTTTTTCGTGGAATAAACTTGTCCCGAATGGAAACAACCACTCCTTCGTGATGGTGTACGCCGTCCGTAATCCAAGTGATATCCGAGATGAGCGCTTGCTTGATCGGGGCAGTACTTTGGATAAATTGAAGTATAAAAGGCATACTTCCTCCTCCATGCTCTTCGTAAGTGGTAAAAACAACCCAGCCATCTTCAATCGTTTCACATAGCTGCAATGCTGCATGCACCCCGAGTCGGTTGTCCAGATAGGCTGCTTGAATAAACTCAGCATCAATCCGGATGTCTTGCGCAAATGAAAGCCGCGTCCCCCGATCAATTTTTCTTGGAAAATCATGAAATAGTTCATCTCCTTCAACCAGAAGCTTACAAGAGATCTCACCCAAACTATCTTTTCCAACCAAACGAGTGCCGGGAATCAACTCAGGACCACCTACTGGAATCAGCTGATTGGCGTAGCGAACCATAAAACCGATGGTATCGACATGGGCAAAAACAGCAGTTCGCGGCGTGCCAAATTTCAAAAGGATGCAATCGTGGTACGCTTCTCCATGAAAAATCTCAGGGGCAACCTTCCAATTGCATTTTCGTTGATTTATGCATTCCAATAGCTTGGACACGAATTCAAATTCATCCCCAGAAACAGCCGGTATGGATAGCAATTCCTTGAGAAAATCATTTATTGGCATAGAATGTGTTAATAGAAAAGCGAAATAAGACCTTAAATAATAGGAAACAAATTGGTTAAAGTCTTGTTCTTTAAATAAATCGTTTAATTTTGCAATAAATTAAAAGAGATTATCTTTGTCGTTAGAAAAACCAAACCTCATAATTCGAAACAAAAATTTTTTGTCATGAAAAAACTAATACTCTCCATCCTTTTTGCTGGTTCTTTGGCAGTCACTGCCAACGCCCAGGAATTCAACAAGTGGTCCATTGAGGCTAACGCTGGCTTTAACAAGCCAATGGCTCCATTTACCGCAGGTTTTATCTCACCAACCCTTAATTTGGGTCACGCGGATCTAGGTGTCCGTTACATGTTCAATGAAAAGTTTGGTGCCAAGCTTGATTACGGTTTCGGATCTTTTCAAGAACTAAAAGATACCAAGGCTTTTGATACCAAATATTTCAGACTAAATCTTCAAGGTGTGGCCAATGTTGGTCGAATCATGAATTTTGAATCTTTCTCTAACAAATTGGGTCTTCTTCTTCACATGGGTGGAGGTATTGGAGTAGTTAATCCAGAATTGAACCAATACAACTATTTCAATGATAAGGTTTACAACATGATTTTTGGACTTACTCCACAAATCAAATTATCAGAGAAAGTTGCCCTAGTGGGTGATGTGTCTACCATCCTAAATGGTCGTCAAACCATCACATTCGACGGTTCAGAAGCTATTCTACCTAGCACAATGGCCAATGCTTCTACAAACAATGGTTTTTACGGTCCAAACGCTACTTGGTGGACTGGTACTTTAGGTGTGAACATTTACCTTGGCAAGCAAACTCAGCATGCTGACTGGTTCATTGCAGCTAACAAATATGCCACTAAAGAGGAATTGGCAACTCAAATCAACGGAATCAAAGACATGTTGAAAGATTCTGATGCTGACGGAGTTCCTGATTACCTAGACAAAGAACCAAATACTCCAGCTGGAGCTAGAGTAAGCCCATCAGGTTCAACTCTTGATTCTGACGGTGATGGTACTCCTGATCACTTGGACAAGTGTCCATTCCAGCCAGGTGCTGCAGCTTCTAACGGTTGCCCTGTTGAAGTAAGCAGAGACGAGGTAGATTACTTGAGAAAAGCAATCAATGACGGTTATGTAAACGTATACTACGCATTTGACAGCGACAAGCCATTGAATTACTCTATCAGTGCAGCTCAATACATCTCTAACTTCTTGAAGAGAAATCCAGGTGTGAAAGTTGAAGTTAAAGGATTCGCTGACGAATTGGGTCCTGAAGATTACAACATCAAACTTTCTGAAAGCAGAGCAAAAGCAGTATATGACTTGCTTATCGCTTCAGGAGTTGATGCTTCAAGAGTTACCTACAAAGGATACGGTGAAGATACTTCAGTTGACAAATCTTCTGCTGATGCAAGACAGCTATCAAGAAGAGCAAGCTTCGAAGTGAAGTAATTAAAACTTCAAACAGATATAAGAAGGCTGGATTTT
>JBEDEY010000057.1:0-8543 GCA_041175425.1 Bacteroidota bacterium
ATCTAGATTACGTCAAAGTACGCAGCTTCAATCCCTACACCCACCTCCCGGTGGATGTGATTTTGGCCAAAGCACGCCTAGCCGCTTACTTTTCCCCAAAAGCGGCCGAACTCGCTCTCGATGCCTATAATCCTGGCGACAAATTGATTCCTTACCAAGTGTTGGAAGAGTTTAAAGGAAAAACCATGATCGGATGGGAATACGAGCAGCTGCTCCCAATCCCAGGCTTGTCCCTCCCACACCCAGCCTTCACCGTCGTAGCCGGAGACTATGTCACTACCGAAGACGGTACGGGCATCGTACACTTGGCCAAGGCCTTTGGTGCGGATGACTTTCGAACCCTCGTGCAACAAAAGGTACCCGGCATCTTCGTGCAAGATGAACTAGGCAATGAGGTACCCGTGGTCGATCGCCAAGGCAAATTCCTTCCCATTGTTGGAGAATACCTCGTCGCCAAAATGCAGGAACATGGTATCAGCGCGCACAAGCCCTTTGGACCCAACGATTTCTTCGTCAAAAACTACACGCAAGACGACGAGTCGGCGGCGGATTACAAAAACACGGATGTGATCCTTTCCATCCTTCTGAAAAATGAAAATAAGGCCTTCAAGGTCGAAAAATACGAGCACAGCTACCCGCATTGCTGGAGAACAGACAAGCCGATCTTGTACTATCCACTTGAAAGCTGGTTTATCAAAACCACTGCCTACAAGGACCGCATGGTGGCACTCAACAAAACCATCCAATGGAAACCAGAAGCCACCGGGACCGGTAGATTTGGCAACTGGCTCGAAAACTTGGTAGACTGGAACTTGAGTCGATCTCGCTTTTGGGGCACGCCACTTCCCATCTGGAGAACAAGCGACGGCACGGAAGAGAAGTGCATCGGATCTATTGCGGAGCTAGAAGCAGAGATTGAAAAATCAGTCGCTGCAGGCTTCATGACTGCCTCCCCTTATGCAGGCAAGGAACTGGACTTGCACCGTCCTTATGTAGACGAGGTCATCTTGATTTCACCAAAGGGACAAAAAATGTTCCGCGAAACCGACTTGATCGACGTGTGGTTTGACTCGGGTGCGATGCCTTATGCCCAGTGGCATTATCCTTTTGAAAACCAAGACATCTTTGCGGCCAACTTCCCTGCGGATTACATTGCAGAAGGAGTGGACCAAACTCGCGGTTGGTTTTTTACCCTCCACGCCTTGTCCGTGATGCTATTCGATAGCGTTGCCTTCAAAAATGTGATTGCAAATGGATTGGTTCTTGACAAAAACGGCAACAAAATGTCCAAGCGCTTGGGCAATGCCATCGACCCTTTCAAAACCCTCAAGGAATACGGTCCCGATGCCTTGCGCTGGTACTTGCTCAGCAATGCCAACCCTTGGGACAACTTAAAATTCAACCTGGACGGAGTCACTGAGGTGCAGCGCCGCTTCTTTGGCACACTTCAGAATACCTACAATTTCTTTGCCCTGTATGCCAACCTCGATGCGTTTGTATACCGCAAAGAAAAAGCCATCCCCGTACAAGAGCGCGCGGAGCTCGATCAATGGATCCTATCCAAGTTGCAGTCCTTAATTCTGGAAGTAGAAGGTGCCATGGACGGTTACGATGCCACCAAGGCGACTCGCGCCATCCAGAATTTCACCGTAGACCAGCTTTCCAACTGGTATGTGCGTCTAGCGCGGAAGCGATTCTGGAGAGGAGACATGCAGGCCGACAAGCAGGCAGCCTACGAGACCTTGTATGAGTGCCTTTTCACGCTCAGTCAACTCATGTCTTCCTTTGCACCATTCTATGCGGACTGGTTGTACAAAAACTTGACCGAAGCAGGAGAGCATGGCTTGGAATCTGTGCATTTGACCGATTGGGTAAGTGCCAATCATTCACTCATCAATCCTGACTTGGAAACCAGCATGGACCTGGCACAAACCATCTCATCGCTGGTACACTCCCTGCGCAAGAAGGAAAAAATCAAGGTTCGTCAGCCTTTGCAACGTATCCTGGTCCCTGTACTTTCCGAAAAATTCAAGGCACAGGTCGCCCATGTGGCCGAGTTGATCCAGACGGAAGTCAACATCAAAGAAATCGAATACCTGGATGATGCGTCTGGGATCTTGGTGAAACAAATCAAGCCAAACTTACCCCTCTTGGGTAAGAAATTGGGTCCAAAAATGCGCTTCGTGGTAGCTGCCCTACAGAACTGGGGACCCACAGAAATTGGGCAAATCGAAACTGAGGGACATTTTATACTTTCTGTAGAAGGTGAAGAAATCGACCTGCTTCTGGAAGAAGTATTGATCAGCTCCCAGGATATCCCAGGCTGGTCCGTAGCTTCTGACCAAGGAGTGACGGTAGCACTGGATGTAAACCTAACGGAAGAATTGAAGCAGGAAGGTATCGCTAGAGATTTGGTCAATCGAATCCAAAACCTCCGCAAGGACCTAGGTCTGGAGGTACAGGATAAAATCAAGCTGCTTGTAGCAGATTCCAACGCGGAAGTGAATGCAGCCATTACCAAATTTGGAGCGTACATTCAAGAAGAGACTCAGGCCATCTCGCTTTCTGTAGGCACCATCGCTGGAGAGCAGACCATTTTGGACATGGATGAATTTGAATTGGCAGTACAACTTCTAAAGGCATAAGCTGTAGGACATGAATAATTATCTCAAGTATTTCGGTATTGCATTCTTGGTAATTGCTTTAGATCAAGCCACCAAAATGTGGGTGCACTTTCAAATGGACTTTGGCAGCCCTGGACAAATCCAAGTTTTCGGGGACTGGTTTAAGTTGCACTACACCACCAATCCAGGAATGGCTTTTGGGATGGAGCTGGGTTCGGAATACGGAAAAATGATCCTCACCTCCTTCCGTTTGGTGGCGATGTTCGGCATAGGTTATTACCTATACTACCTGATCAAGCAAAATACACACGTGGGCTATACCTTTTGCATTGCCCTGATTCTGGGTGGTGCCATTGGCAACTTGGTGGACTCGGTATTCTATGGAGTATGGCTGGACAATGCCCCTTATAATGCCCCAACCCCTTGGTTTCATGGGCAAGTAGTGGACATGTTTTACTTTGACATTTGGGAAGGATATGTACCAGAATGGATTCCGCTATGGGGAGGAAGTTATACTGCACTTTGGCCGATTTTCAATGTGGCGGATGCTTCCATATTTATAGGGGTAGGCATCATCCTACTATTTCAAAATCGATTTTTTCCTGAAGCAAGCCCTAAGGCACCTGCCAAACCCCAAGAAGAGCACGAAGGCTAACCGCCACAGCAACCCGATTCATTGAAAAGAGAGACTCACAAGTCTCTCTTTTTTTTCTTCAAAAAAATCAGTAAAAACGACAAATTATTCTCTTTTTATCCGTAATTTTCCTTTTCGTGCATCAATAAAGTATCCTAAAAAGGAAGCAAAAGAAGCGACTTATAGTTTGTAGTATATATATAGTTTTTTGAATACTTATGATTGTTGATCCAGATCAGCCTTTCCAGCTAATTTATTCCATATTCAGTCATGAGTACTTGGGGCTACTTTTTGAGTCTTACGTAGTTCCTCTTGATGATAAAGGTCGGCTGACCTACGCCTATCAAAACATTAGTTCTGCCAATGCACGGGAGTTTGATTCGGGCCTGGATGAACAAGATTACGAATTGATCCGGCTGATAGACAGCATGCAACAAGATGTGGTGGTCAAGCCTTACATGAAAAAAGGGAATTTGAAGCCCAAGGATTTTCTCCAAAAAATCTTTGATCCCAAGACCGCTGACCCGACCATCCAAGAGTTGCTTTTCAAAAACCTAGAGATCAAACGGGCCAAAATTCTATCCCTACTCGGAGGAAAGCGCTTGTTTGAAACTGCCTCCGATGGCAACCCATCAGGTAGAGAAATTAGTATTCAAACCGAGCCCGCCACCATTCAATTTCACTTCGACAAGGGAGAGTTCAACACCCAGTATTATCCAATAATCAGATTTCAGGGACAAAAACTCGCTTGGCAACACAAAGGAGGCTACTTGATTTGTAAGGACCCTGCATGGTTGATTGTCAACCAGCAGCTATTTCATTTTGAAAAAGGAATTGACGGTAAAAAATTACAGCCCTTCCTCACAAAAAACGCCATCCTTATCGAGCGAAAATTCGAGCCCGAATATTACCGCAAATTTGTCAACTCCTTGATTACTCAATTTGAGGTAGTCGCCAAAGGGTTTGATATCCACACCGAACAGGGGACTCCTGAGGCACTCTTGACCGTCAGCGGCTTGCCAGGTGGTGTACCAGTAGAAACCTTGTTTGGAGATGAAATTTCCCTACCCTCAGAGGATATTATTGTTCTAGAACCTCGCTTTAAGTATGGGGAATTTGATTTTGGAACCCTCCTCCATGCGGGAGAGGGTAGTGGCAACTCCTGCCGTTATGAGGAAAAAGACGGCAACTTTACTTTTTTCAAAACCGTCCGTACCACCAAATTGGAGGAGCGCTACCTGACCATCCTGAAGAAAAAAGGGCTGGAGTTTATGCATGGCAAGACCGCGATGCCCAAAACACAAGCTTTTGAGTGGCTAGGAAATCAAGAGGACTACCTCCGTGAGAACAAAATCAAAATCGTTCAAAAAGGCGGCCTAAACGGCAAGACCTACCACATTGGCAAAGCAAATATTACGATTGAAGTCAATGAAAATATCGACTGGTTCGATGTCAAGGCACTCATCAAGTTCGGCATTTACCTGGTCCCTTTTGCCAAACTTCGAAAGCTTCTCATCCAAGGAAAACACGAGTTTGAACTTCCAAACGGGGAAATCGCGGTGATCCCAGCTTCTTGGTTTGTCAACTATTCAGAGCTTTTTAACTTCATCGAAGAGCGCAGTGCAGAGGAATTGGTCCTACGAAAACACCACCTCGCCTTTGCGCGCGAGCTGCAAAACGGGGAGCTGATTCGCCTCAATCTCAGCTTGAAGCTGGAGCGCCTTCGCAACTTTGACGCCATTGATGACTATGCGCTTCCCAATACCTTTAAAGGCTCACTCCGTCCTTACCAGAACGCGGGCTACAATTGGCTCCGATTCCTGAACGAATACCAGTTTGGAGGATGTCTTGCCGATGACATGGGTCTTGGTAAAACGGTTCAAACGCTAGCACTCCTCGCCTATGAAAAGGAGGAAAACCCTGGCTTTGCTTCCCTTTTGGTGATGCCCACCTCTTTGATTTACAACTGGGAATTGGAGGCGAGAAAATTTGCCCCAGATCTAAATATATTGGTGTATTCAGGAACCCAGCGCAACAAGGATCCATGGAAATTCCGAGGCTACGACGTAGTGCTCACTTCCTATGGCATCGTGCGGATGGACATTGACCAGCTGAGCGAGTTTTACTTCAACTATGTCATCTTGGATGAGTCGCAGGCGATCAAAAACCCAAGTTCCAATATTGCAACAGCAGTCAATAAACTGAAAAGTAAGCGCCGACTGATTCTTACGGGTACCCCGGTAGAAAACGGCACCATGGACCTGTGGTCACAGATGAACTTTGTGAATCCAGGGCTTTTGGGCAACCAACTGATCTTCAAAAAGCAGTTTCTTCATCCCATCGAAAAGCAGCACGACAAGGAGAAGGCTTCTCGCTTGCATGCGATGATCAAGCCATTTATCCTTCGCCGACTGAAATCTCAGGTAGCCAAAGACCTGCCCGAAAAAATCACGAACATCAAATATTCGGACATGACCGCCGCGCAGGAAAAAGTGTACGAAGAGGTAAAAAGCTACTACCGCGAAAAAATCATTGGAGAAATGGCGGGTACTGGTAGAGGAAGCCAGCAGTTTACCTTGTTACGAGGCTTGACTCAGCTACGGCAGATTGCCAATCATCCCAAGTTGGTGCGTGAGGACTATACCGGGGAATCTGGAAAGCTAGAGGACATCACCTACATGCTTCAGGAGACCATTTCCGAAAATCACAAGGTGCTCGTTTTTAGCCAGTTTGTGCGTCACCTTTCCATCGTTCGGGAATTTCTAGATCGAGAAAATATCCCTTATGCTTACTTGGATGGTGCGACTCGAGACCGACAGGCACAGGTAGAAAAATTTCAGACGGACGATACTTGCAAGGTGTTTTTGATCTCGCTAAAAGCAGGTGGGGTCGGCCTCAATTTGACCAAGGCGGAATATGTATTTCTACTTGACCCCTGGTGGAATCCTGCCGTCGAAGCCCAGGCCATCGACCGGGCTCACCGCATTGGGCAAGAGAACAAGGTCATCATCTACAAGTTTATCAGCCGTGGATCGGTAGAAGAAAAAATCATGGCCCTTCAAGATCGCAAACTCGCGCTCGCAGGGGAGCTCATCAGCAATGAGGAGAGCTTTATGAAGAGCCTAGACAATGACGATATCCGAGCTTTACTCGACTAATCACTTGGACCTTGGTTTTTGGCAGAAGGTCAATTAGTCAACGGTTGACAGTCCACAGACGACAGCCAATTGAATTTTGTCAACGGTTCACAGTCGACAGTCGGCAGCCAATGGTAATTAATGAGTCAAATCGTACTATAACTGCAATCAGCGGTGGACTGTGGTCTGTTAGCGGTGGACCATTTTTTTGTCAACGATTGATTATCCCATTGATAATCAATTTATTAATCTAATCTGCAAATTTCTTAACCATTAATTAGCATGGAAACTAGCAGAGAGCTGGGGATATTTTTCTAAATTTTAAAAGCATTCACCCCTTTCCTGTTCCTGCCGATGCCTAAAGCCAAATCCGATAAAGACCGGAAAATTTTTGTACTGGACACTTCCGTAATCCTGTACACGCACAACTCCATCATGAACTTTGCCGAGCACGACGTGGTCATCCCGATCACCGTACTTGAGGAGCTTGACCAATTCAAAAAAGGCAACGACACCAAAAATTTTGAAGCCCGCGAGTTTATCCGACTGCTAGATAAACTGTCTCAAGATCACATGATCCACGAGTGGACGCCCCTCAATGGAAAAACAAAGGGGAACTTCAAGGTCTTGATGAATCCGGACAATAACCTGAATGCAAACATCATTTTTGGAGAGGAAAAGAACGACCACAAGATCCTAAATGCCGCGCTTTACCTCAAGCAGCATGAGAAGGACCGGAAAGTCATCCTCGTTTCCAAAGACATCAACCTCCGCCTAAAGGCAAAATCCCTAGATATCCTTGCGGAGGATTACGAAACAGGGAAGATCAAAAACATTGTTGAACTAGAAAACACAGGCAAATACCTCTTGGAGGACCTGGATCCGCAAGCAATCAATACCTTGTATGAGCGCGGTTCCATTGAGGCAAAAGTGATCCTTGGCAATCGAAAGCGAAAAGCAAATGCCTTTTACATTTTAAAGAGTCAAAAACATTCGGTACTCGCCTACTACAATGCCGATGAAAATGTCCTCAGCCGAGTAGACAAGCAACTCGCGTACAACATCAAGCCTCGCAATGCAGAGCAAACTTTTGCCCTACATGCCATCCTCAATCCACGGATCAAGCTCGTATCCATTCAAGGGGTTGCCGGTACGGGAAAAACCCTCCTTGCCTTGGCTGGCGCCTTGGAACAACGGCGTGAATACAAACAAATCTTCTTGGCTCGCCCCATCGTCCCCTTGTCCAACAAAGACATCGGATACCTTCCGGGAGACATCAAGTCCAAACTCAATCCTTACATGGAGCCGCTTTGGGACAATCTGAAGTTTATCCAAAACCAATACAAGGAGACCGACAAGGAATACCAAAAAATCACGGAGCTCGTCAACCAAGAAAAACTGGTGATCCAGCCCCTTGCCTACATTCGAGGCAGGTCCCTGTCCAATATCTTCTTTATCGTCGATGAAGCTCAGAACCTCACCCCGCACGAAATCAAAACCATCATTTCTAGGGCTGGAGAAAACACAAAGATCATCTTCACGGGAGATGTCTTCCAGATTGACACCCCGTACCTCGATGCACAATCCAACGGTCTATCTTACCTTATCGATCGGGTAAAAGACCATCCGCTCTATGCGCATGTGAAGCTGGAAAAAGGGGAGCGCTCTGAACTTGCGAACTTGGCCAACGACCTGCTGTAAGCAAATTCGAAAGGCCGAAGCGCTGCATTAGTTGGCTTCAGTATACTTCTTGTATTGATTGAGAATAGTCTGCCAACCTTGTTTCTGTAGGGTGAGTGTGTTCTCCGTTTCGGCATCAAAAATGACCTGGATACGGGTATGTTCCTCTTTTTCAAAAAAGTTAACAGTGACTTCTCTATCGTCGGGCAACTTGTAAGTAAATCCCTCTTGAAGCCTTACCTCGGTATAGATGCCTCCAAAGTCAAACCCAATCTCTCCGAATTTAGCTTCCATTCGAGTGGAATAGGTTCCACCTACCACCAGGTCATTGCTCGCTCGAGGACAGTGCCATTCGTCAGAAGCAAAATTCCACTTCACAATGTGCTCAGGCAAGGTATAGTACTCCCAGGCCTTGCTTTTAGCAACTAAAATTTCGGCTTGAACGGTGATTTTACGAAAGTCCATTTT
>JBEDEY010000058.1:0-4020 GCA_041175425.1 Bacteroidota bacterium
AAGCTGGAGGAAGACTTGTAATAGGCTCTGCCCGTAAATCCTTGAGCAAAAGATGCCTGTAGGCCAAGGCCAAAAAACAAAAGAAGGCTGAGAATGGTGTGGGTAAGTTTCATAAGAGTTGCTAGTTTGAATTACAAAAGAAGTGAAGAGAACCCAAAACACGCGTTAAGTACTGTTAACGTGTGTTAACAGGAATTTCAAGATAAAATCTATCCTCCTACTTTTAGTCCATGAAGAAGTTAGAATTCAAACGGATTGGATTACTTATTGGGATCACCTTGCTGATCACCCTTTCCATTCAAGTTTGGAGGATGGCTTCCCAATGGGAACTACTTCAGGCCGAACTTAAGCAGGATATTCAAGAAAACTTAGACCATGCCGTGGAAAATTACTTCGCGGACTTGGCCAAGTCGGATGTATTTGCCTTGACGGATGCAAAATCCACCTTTTCTGCAGGGGATAGCGCGATTGCAGACACCTCTTTTATGCGAAGAGCAGTGACCAGCCCTTTATTTAAAGAAACGCTGAAACTGCAACGAAAAGAACCCACTGGACAGCAAAATCTGGTTTTAAAGACAAGCAGTTCTTTCGATTCCCTAAATGCTCCCGCTGAATTAGCTATTTTCAGTCCGGATAGCCTCCCTGGAGCTGGTGCGAAAATCATAGAAATTAGGGCCTTAAAAACCAATGCAAAGGATTCCCTTCGCATCCAGACCATCGACATCTCTCCTGCGGTAGAAACAATCAATCGACAACAACTGGATTCCATCAAGGTAGACCAAATCAATAAAATCCAGATTTTTAGAGGAAAAACTGCCGTAGACAGCTTAAATGAGATCGAACAATTCACGAGCAAAATCATTTTTTCCATCATCCGAGACACACTCGACCTCCCCAAAATCAAGGGGCTTCTTGATCGCGAATTGCAACGTAGTGGGATAGCACTGGATTATGGACTTCACTTTACGGATCAAAATCCAAGCTGGACTTCTACTGATACAACTGCGGCTCCCCTAAACTACTCCTTTAAAGTAGGTTCTCGATCTACCTTCCTGCCACAAGGAAAGTTGCTTGACCTGTATTACGACATCAGCTACTGGACGCTGCTGAAGCGCGGACTGGTAGAGACGCTAACCTCGGTTTTGTTTTTAGGGATTCTTTCTTTCGTATTCTATTACCTCTACCAAACCATCAAAAGCCAAAAGGAAATCGCAGAGATCAAGCAAGACTTGATTGCCAACATCACCCACGAATTCAAAACCCCCATCGCCACTACCCTCACTGCCATTGAAGGCATACAGCAGTTTAACCCTAGCAAGGATCCCGAGAAGACTAGTCGCTACCTGGATATTTCCAAAGTTCAACTGCAAAAACTGGATCAGATGGTGGAGAAACTCCTCGAAACGGCTGCGCTTGACTCCGATCAATTGGTCTTGAAAAAAGAAGGAATTGATCCAGCACCGGTATTGACCCAATTGGTTCAAAAGTTTCAAACTCTAGCACCAGAAAAGGAATTCAACTTGCTCCTCCCCCCTTCTTGCAGCCCGATCGAAGTAGACCCTTTTCATTTCGAACAGGTGGTTTCCAACCTGCTGGACAATGCCGTCAAGTATGGAGGGAATCGTGTTCAACTCCGCTTGGCACAAAGTACAGCTACGCAAATCCAGGTCGAAGACAATGGAGACAACTTAAGTCCAGAACAAGCAAAGCATATTTTTGAGCAGTTTTACCGAGTGCCGAAGGGAAACCTCCATGATGTAAAAGGATTTGGCATCGGCCTCTACTACGTGAAAAAAATAATGGAAAAACATGGGGGGAGTATTTCCCTTCAGACCAATAAAAACTCCACTCGATTCACCACGGATTGGCCATGAGCAACATACGCGTGTTACTAGCAGAAGACGAACTAGCCCTAGGCAGCATCGTCAAAGAAAGTTTGGAGAGCCGTGGCTTTGAGGTGATTCTTTGCGGAGATGGGCAGGCTGCATGGGAATGCTACCTCCAAGACAAGCCCGATGTGCTCGTGTTGGATGTGATGATGCCGAAAAAAGATGGATTTACCCTCGCCGCTGAAATCCGAAAAACAGATACCCTCACCCCCATCCTATTTCTAACCTCCAAAAGTCAGGCTGAAGACGTGGTCAAAGGCTTCTCCATGGGCGCCACGGACTACATCCGGAAGCCCTTTAGCATGGAGGAATTGATCGTACGCATCAAAGCTCACCTGGATCGGCAAGGAGGACAACCGCTGCCGAGTGACTGGCTGCCCCTGGGCAATTATACCTTTCATTCCAAGCGACAACTACTGAAGTTGGACGCGAAAGAAATTACGCTTACCTCTCGAGAATCCTTGCTTTTGGAATTGCTCCTTTCTCGCAAAAATGAAATCACGGAACGAAGCTTGATCCTCAACCAAATCTGGGGAGCAGATGATTTTTTTACAGCCCGAAGTATGGATGTCTTCATCACCAAGTTGCGCAAAAAGCTGCAAGGAGATCCTGCAGTGCAAATCCTAAATATTCGAGGCTACGGATTTAAGTTGGTAGGCTAACGATAACAAGCATCAAAAGGAACACTTGACACCTCTGCTGACTTACTTTTTTCTGAAAAGCCAAGAAAGCAAAAAATCTAGGGAAGGTTGTATCCCCTCCCTATGATTTTTTATTAGCCTACTAGGCGGCTTCTTTTTTTCCTCTTGCAATCAAGGTAATGACCACGGCAACCACGGCTAGATGCACGGCATAGTTTTCGCCAAAGGCCACCCAAATTCCAAGCGCAACGGCCTCACAGGCAAGCAAGCTCAGAAAGAAAATTTTGATTTTTGTAGTGTTTACCATGCCCAATCCAGAAATTCATATACCCCTTGGAATACAGAGCCTGACACAGCCCCTCCCAAAATAGCCCCTCCATAGGCCACTTGCCCAGGACCTATCACTGCATTGACTACCCAAGCTCCTGCAGCACCTGCCACCGCACCCGCTACATCTGCCTTGACAATGTTACCTGCAGGACCAGTTTTATAGTTCTGCTGGGAGGTCCAATCTGGCCCAAGCTGAGCCCAGTTTTCATGATTTTCGGACCAGTAGGTATAGGAGTGTCTCGCTACGGAAGTTGCGGAGTACAAAAGCACTAACTCCCGATCGTTAAGGTCATTTTGTAAAGCGATGGTCTCTTCCAAAACCCTGATTTCTTGAGCGACGCGGGTATCTCCAAAGGTTTCTACCGAAAGGATGGAATTTAACTCACCTAAATAGCGATTTACTTTTTCCCCAAGTTCAAACCCTTCAAAATACTCCTCCTGCCGGGCAAATTGTCGGTTGGAGCTTGCAAAAAGTTGCTTGGTATAGGCTACCCCGATGGCATTCATGTTGGCTGGATACTGGGTAGTTGCTTCAATCTGGGCAATCAAAAAATTCTCTAGGACCTGCTTGTTAGCAACTGGGGATTTGTGTCCCATTGAATTTTGGTTTGCAACAAGAAATTCAAAAGTATCCTGCAACTTTTCGTTGTGCTCCACCCCAATAAATTCAAGTTCGGCGGCTTGAATCCTAGGGATTTCAGGAATAGGATCTTGGTGGCAAGCTTGAAAAGGAAATGTCAAGCCTAGGAAAAAGAGAAAATTTCTAAAAGTGGTTTTCATAATTGGTTGCGGTTAAAAATTAAAAATAAGTTGACAAGTAGAAAATTAAGGGGGTGCCCCAAACCCTTAGAAAAGATTGCTTCCTAAAAGATGGAGCGAATGAAAACGAACCGTGTTGATAGTCAATAAAATGATGTAAGGAGAATTCCGAAAACTGAAATAGAAACAAAAGACTGGGGCGGTTAAAAAATGCCCCAATCGATTAGTAATTAGATTTAAAAATAGTTTTTTCATAAAAATTAAATTAAAGAATAAATGAATGTATTTATAAAATTTTAAAAAACAATTTTTTATCAAATTATTTATAAAAATTAAAATCAAAAAATACAGTTAAATCAAGTTTACCGAAGGACAACTCGCACTTCTAAATGGGAAGAATT